>CALWVC010000030.1 GCA_944384865.1 uncultured Clostridia bacterium | reverse complement strand
TCCAAAATCAGGTCAAAATCCCGGATCAGCGTTTCCGGCAGCCGATATTTAGTCTGTTTAAGCGGATAATTGCAGGGCATATTGTGATAATCCCGGTTTAAATCGCTGTCGAATACTAGACGGATCCCCGAAATATGCGCCGGCGCTTCCAGAGTATAAACCAGGCTGTCTCCTGCTTTTCCTATCCAGCAGTTTTCCGCACCCCGTTCTCTGCCGTTGCGAACGATCTCTGCATTTATATGCGCGCGCATCGTCAACGGCGATACCTGCCGCTGAACAAACGGAATATAGCAGTCATCCCGCAGCAGCATTTGCTGCAACCGCTGCACCGGCACCAAGCCCGGCATACATCCCAGTTCCAACGCGATGGATACCGCGGTGCCCACAGCCTGGCCCAGCACCGCGCAGGTAGCCATCACTCTCGACGAACTCATCGCCGTGTGCGTCACGCTGATATTCCGGCCGGCAAACAACAGATTTTCCACTGTTGTGGAATACAGCGCACGATACGGAATCCCCCAGGGCGACGGCGCCGGATGATAAATGGTCGGATGACTTTCTTTATGATAGAACCCGGCCGGAAAATGATCGTCCATGCTCCAGCCGCCATAGCCTACGATATCCTCAAAACGGCCGCCGGCCTCCACATCATTCTGATTGACCACATACGCGCCGATATACCGGCGGCTCTCCCGCTTGCCCGGTAAAAAACCGATCCAATCCAGTTCCCAGTTTTCCATACCGTGGTCACCCTGGTTTTTCAGATGGTCCCATACGCCAAACGCGATTTTCAACAGCTCATCCCGCAGTTCCTCAGCATCCCGAATACAATCCTGCTCGCCGCCGACTTCAATATACCAATAATTCGTCTGTGTGTTCTGCGGCCGGTGCGGGATATCCGCATCCGTCGGATAGGTATACGCCCATTCTGGTTTGATAAAGGGTTTCGGCGAATCGGTTTCCCGGATCTGAAACAGACAGCTCATCCCCATAGTCTTTCGGTCAGCCTCCACCGGCGCGATGGATTCATGATATAGCGCCCGTGGCTCCCGCCCATAGGTAAACGCCGCGCCGGTCAGCGGTGCAAGGATGCTGTCTCCGCTGCAATCGGCAAACAGCTGTGCATAAACGGTATGATAGGTCTGCGTGGTGGTCTGCCATCCGGTCACGCTGACAATCCGCCCATTTTCAGTCCTGGCATCCAGACAGGAACAGTTCAGCAGCAGCGTGATATTCGGTTCCGCCTTGACCTTTTCATAGACCACGCTGTCCCACACGGTATATTTCAGCCCGGTGTTCCGGTAATAATTCTCCAGCATGATCTCTTCCACAATCCCGGTCTCCCGGTTGTTTTCGCCATGCGCGCCGCAGATCCACATTCTGATTTCACTCGATGCATTTCCGCCCAGCATCGGCCGATCCTGCATCAGCACTGTTTTCACACCATGCCGCGCCGCCGCAATCGCCGCGCAGACGCCCGCCATACCGCCGCCCACAACACAAAACTGCACATCATGCCGCCGCTGATATGTTCCATCCATCGACAAGACTCCTTCGCCTTTTGTTATCGCCATGATAGCACATCCCGCGCCTGATTGCAACGATGTTTTTTGATTGATAAAACAGATCAAAAACTGTTCTTCTTACTAAACGTTTACACAATCGGCAACAAACTTTTTATTTGCAAGGAAGTCCCCGTTTCGTTTGTAACCGCGTATAAATTAATGTTGTAAAACAGCGCATCAGAGCAGTATTACGCCGGTAAAGCCCCGCCTCTAAATATTTAAATCCGAAAGAATCGCCGAGCGCTTTTTCAATCTTGTGGAATTTAAAGAAACAGAAACGACTGATTTCTTTAAAGCCTTTGCAGCGCTGACGGTCAAAAATATCGAATAGCAAAATAAGATAACATACAGTAACCGGAACCACCAGTTTATGAGCTTATGAAATAAAAGAAATGACGCAAACCACCAATTACTTAAACCCCTGTTCAAGTGTATTGAACAGGGGTTTTACAATGAAGTTTGTAAATATCTCTCGTTGTTAAGAAAAGGTCTTACGAATAGACATGCAGCCCTACATCATTTCTAAACTTCGCAGCTGCTTTGGAGATTTGCCTGTGAACTTTTTTATCATCCGTCTGAAATATGACGATGACGAAAAACCGTATTCGCTGCTTATTTCCTCGATGGATTTGCGGGGATTCAGCTTCAGTGTCTCAACTGCATGACTTACGGTAATACTGTTTTTATATGCAACGGGCGGAAGCCCCATAGTCTCGCTGAAAATATGACAAAATCTAGATTCACTTAAGCAACATAATTCAGACATCTGTTTGATTGAGATATGTTCTTTATAATGCGCATGAATGTACACCAGCGCATCTTGTATGACAGTAGTGTTTTTAACATCTTTTTCAGAGATCAGCCGCGGAAAAACAAGACCGCAAAGCTGATAAAACATTTGCATAACATCAAAGGAATACGCGCTGATATTCCGATTAAGTGACAAAATAAGCTCGTGTTCTGCCGGCGTACAGATCAGCCGCTGCATAGGAAAAAATGTTTTTAAAATCGGGTTTCTGTCCGGCATAAAGGAGAAGAATATGCTTGTGCAGTACATATCTTCTGCACCGTACCAATAAGATTCATACGTTTCGCCCTGTGGAATAAAAAGCAAATCGCCTGTCGTGAGGCTAACTGTTCCGCTGCAGCCGTTATAGACCGCAGTTCCCCGATTTATATATGCAATTACATAAAACGGACGGGGCAGATGGGTGAAATCGCATCTTTGTCCGTCTGTGAATTCACATTTTAAAGACGATAAACGCATTAATGCAGGGATACGGGTGTTTTTCATGTAATCACTCTGGTTTAGCAAAATCGTTCTGTTTTTTAGCAGTATAATATATTTTATTTTTCTTGTCAATATCGTAAAATAGAAAACAGGGTGATTGAAATGTTCAAGAATAAAACCGTAATCATTACAGGCGGTGCGTCGGGAATCGGGCTTTTAAGCGGTCGGTGTTTTGCAAAACAAGGCGCAAATGTTGTGCTTGCCGATGTTAATGAAGATGCGCTCAATGAAAAAGTGGCGGAACTTGTTGCAGAAGGCGGGCGCGTCATCGGCATAAAATGCGATGTAAAAAATTACGAGCAGGTGCTGGCGGTCAGAGATCAAGCAATCGCAGAATTTGGCAGCATTGATATACTGTTGAGTTGTGCCGGCGGAAATGAATGCCGGATCTTAAACCGTCATGAGGATTTTCCCGATATGCCCATCGAAGTCTACGATTGGGGAATCGATGTAAACCTGAAAGGCCCTTTCTACTTTGCGCACGCGGTTATGAAACAGATGGTCAGGCAGCAAAGCGGCGTGATCATTAATATCGGTTCGGTGACGGGCGAAGAAGGCGATAAAACAGGTATGGCATACCCCACCGCAAAGAGCGGGATTATGTACGGTCTTACCAGATCCCTGGCGCTGTACGGGGCAAAGCATAATATCAGAGCCGTGTGCGTTACGCCCGGGCCGGTACTGACGCGCCCCGGAATGGCAAACATGACCACCCTGATGGATAGAGCGGGAGAACCGCAGGAAATTGTAAATATGATTTTGTTTTTAGCGTCTGATAAAGCGTCGTTCATCACGGGAACAAACCATGTTGTAGACGGCGGCAGACTGATTGTTCCGAGGCCATGGGGGAGTTCAAAATGAAACCGACTTTTTTAAATCACGCAAGGCCGTTGATTACCAGCATGATCCAGGAGGACAGCCCGGAACGTTGTATTTCGGCAATAAAAAATTCAATATATGATGGTGCCGACTCTTTTGGAATCCAGCTTTGTAAGCTCAAACCCGAATATAAAACCGCTGAAATTTACAGGCAGATCTTTTCCGCCTGCGCGCAAAGACCTATATACATAACCAATTACCGATCTGCCTGCAATAAAGGCATGACCGACGACGAGTGCATGGACGGTCTTTTACAGGGGCTTCGGTGCGGCGCAACCCTCGGCGATGTAATGGGAGATGCGTTTCATCCGTCTCCAATGGAAATTACAAGAAACCAAGCGGCCATAGATAAACAACTGAGGTTGATTGACAACATTCACTCTATGGGAAAAGAAGTGCTGATGTCTTCCCATATTTACACCTTTACCCCGGCGGAACAGGTGCTCGAAATTGCGCTTGAACACCAAAAACGAGGCGCGGATATTTCCAAAATTGTGACAGGCGCTACCAGCGAAGAGCAAGAGCTCGAAAACCTGAGAATCACAAATCTTCTGAACAAAGAATTAAAAATTGCGTTTTTGTTTTTATCCGGCGGCACGCATTACAAGCTGCATCGGATGATTGGACCTATGCTCGGCTGTAATATGTATCTTTGCGTACAGCAGCACGACGAAATGTCAACAAAAGTTCAGCCGGTTTTAAAGGCGGCCAAAGCCGTGCTTGATAATCTTGATTATCTGCCGGATATACTATCTGATTGAGAGGAATGCATTGATGAAAGCCATACTTGTAAACGATGACAAAAGCTTGAGATGGGACGATGTTCCAAACCCTGTTTTGGGAAATGATGATGTGCTGGTCAAAATCGAATATGCCGCTTTAAACCGTGCGGATTTGATGCAGCGCGAAGGCGACTATCCCCCGCCCGAGGGTTGTCCTGAATGGATGGGGCTTGAAATTTCCGGTGAGATTGTGCAAATCGCGGACGGCGCAAAGAAAAAAAGCAACTGGAAAACAGGCGATAAAGTATGCGCGTTGCTCGGCGGCGGCGGCTATGCTGAATATGTAAATGTGAAATATGATATGCTGATGCCTGTTCCTGAAAACTGCACAATGGCTGAAGCTGCTGCAATCCCTGAAGCATTTGCCACAGCATATTTAAATCTTTTTGTAGAAGGGAAAATTGAAAAAGGAAATACGCTGCTTATGAACGCAGGCGCGTCCGGACTTGCAAGCGTGATCATTCCCATGGCAAAAGCATTCGGTGTAAGAGTTATTACAACCGTTCTTTCAGACGAAATTGCACAGTCTATCAAGCATCTTCATGCAGATATTGTGGTAAACACCAGCAAGGAAAATATTGCAGATGTCTTGAAAAAGCAGCTTGCAGAAGGACATTCCGTAGATGTTGCCATTGATTGTCTTGGCGGCGAAATCATGGGTCAGTGTCTGCACTTTTTGACCCACGGTGCAAGATGGATTGTGATTGCAGCACTGGCGGGGCAAAAAACAGAAATAGACCTAAAAAACATCTATGTAAGAAATGTCAGGATTGTAGGCAGTACCCTTCGTTCCAGAACCCCTGAAGTTAAGGCTGAAATACTTGCACAGATTGTTGAACATGTATTTCCAAAGGTAAGCCAGGGTCTTGTTAAACCCACTATTTATAAAATTCTGCCCATCGAACAGGCGGAAGAGGCGCAGGATATTTTATATCGCGGCGAAAACGTCGGCAAGGTTGTTTTAAAAATCGGTTAAACCGCCGTCGCATCACCTTGATCCGGCGCAAAAACTTCGATATGGTTTTCCGGGATTCGGTGTGAATCGGTGTAAACCCTTGCTAAATCACAGCATTGTCCGGCGCTTTATTTGCGTCTTTCTCTGTGCAAGGCTCAAACAAACTCAAGCGCCTTCTACACATAACGGTATACATACATTTAAACGGCATATCTGCGGTGCTTTCCGCAGATATGCCGTTTTCATTTCAACAAAATAACAGCAAGCAGCAATCCCCCGGTGTTCTGTGGACATATATCCAACGCCGGCCCCGACACCTCCGCCGGGCATTTAAACGGGTTTCTGCGCCGTCTTACCCGCTCCGGAGCAGCCTCGCTGTTAAGCCCGGCGCTCCAATGTATAAAGCATTTCAACTTCAACGCCGCCGAACATCGTAATGCAGAATAATAACCGCTTACACCTGCCGGTTACATTTCCCTGACGGGCGAACCATAGATTCAATCCGCCTGTTCTTTACTTTTTTGAACGGCGATCCCCAATTCCTGCAGCTGCACATCGTCGCAGGGCGACGGACAACCGCTCATCAATTCCCGCGCGTTCTGCATTTTCGGGAACGCGATCACATCCCGCAGGCTTTCACACTGCAGCATCACCATACACAGCCGGTCCAGCCCGAAGCCCATACCGCCATGCGGCGGCGCCCCATATTGAAACGCCTCGGTCAAAAAGCCAAACTTCTGCCGCGCCTCTTCCTCGGAAAGCCCCAGCGCCGCAAACATCTTGTTCTGCAACGCGGGATCGGTGATTCGGATCGAACCGCTGGACAGCTCCACCCCATTGAATACCAGATCATACGCTTTCGCCCGCACCTTGCCGGGATCGCTGTCAAGATACTGGATACACTCGTCCATTGGCGCGGTAAACGGATGGTGCATCGCGTCCCACCGTCCGGTGTCTTCGTTATATTCAAAAAACGGAAACTCGGTAATCCACAAAAGATGATACTGATCTTTCGGGATCACATCCAGCGTTTTTGCCATTTCCAGCCGCAGCGCGCCCAGCGTCGGCAGCGTCACCCGATCTTTGTCAGCAATGATAACCACCACATCGCCGGTCTGTGCGCCAACCCTGTTCAAGACGGCCTGCATCTGTTCTTCAGTCATAAACTTTGCAAACGATGAAGCCACGCCGTCGGGCGTTAAACGGATCCATGCCATCCCTTTCGCGCCAACGCCTTTGGCAACCTCGGTCAAATGATCCAGTTTTTTGCGGGTATACACCTGCGCCGCATTTTTGGCGCAAACCGCCCGCACCGAGCCGCCGTTACACACAGCGCCGGCAAATACTGAAAAGCCGCAGTCCCTGACAAGATCGCTTAAATCCACGATTTCCATTGCAAACCGGGTATCCGGTTTATCTGAACCATAGCGTTCCATCGCCTCGCGATAGGTCAATCGAGGCAGATGCTCCGGCAGTGAAACGTGTAAAATCTCCCCAAACAGCCGTTTGATAAACCCTTCGTTGATTTGCAGCACATCTTCCATATCTACAAAGGACATTTCCAGATCAATCTGGGTAAATTCCGGCTGCCGGTCCGCCCGCAGATCCTCATCTCTGAAACACCGGGCAATCTGCATATAACGGTCGAATCCCGAAACCATCAGCAGCTGTTTATAGATCTGCGGCGATTGGGGCAGCGCATAAAATTCACCGTGATACAGCCGGCTCGGCACCAGATAATCCCGCGCGCCCTCCGGCGTGGATTTAATCAGCATCGGCGTTTCAATCTCCAGGAACCCGTTTTCATCGAAATAGTCCCGCACTACCTTGGTAATCCGGTGACGCATCATCAGATTACGTTGCAGATCCGGGCGGCGCAGATCCAGATACCGATATTGCAGCCGCAGTTCTTCTTTGACATTGGAATGCTCGACAATCTCAAAAGGCGGCGTCTGCGCTTTGGATAAAACGCGCAGTTCCTCCACCGCAAGCTCCACCTCTCCGGTGGGAAGATCGGCGTTGACCGACGAACGGCGGCGAACGTTTCCCCGCGCCATGATCACAAATTCACTGCGCACACCGCCTGCCTTTTCAAACACCGCCGGATCGGTCGTATCGTCAAACGCCAGCTGCACAATGCCGGTTCGATCGCGAAGATCGATAAAAATCAGCTGACCCAAATCCCGCTGCCGCTGCACAAAACCGCAGACGACGGCCTCCTGCCCCACATGTTCGGCGCGCAGTGTTCCGCAGTAATGGGTGCGCCGCAAATTCCCCATTGTATCCAACATCATGATTCTTCCCCTTCCGCAACATTATGACTGTTTATCAAAGTTCTCCAATGTATCGTTCAAATCGTCAAACGCCGTCTGAATATTGGCGTCATATACCGCCGATACCAGTCCGTGCGGCAGCTCGATCTCGACCTGTGCGCCGGTAGCCATATTTTTCAGATTCGCCTTTCCCTGCGCAAGCTCATTATCGCCCAGCACCAGCACATATTTCGCCCTGATCTTCGCCGCATATTTCATCTGCGCCTTCAGGCCTCTGCCCGACAAATCGGTCAGCGCCGAAAACCCTTCGGCCCGCAGACCGGCACACAGCTTCATCGCCTGTTCTGCCGCGGCTTCGCCCATCGGCGCAATATATACATCCGGCACAGCAGGCTCCTCAAACGGCAGATTCTGCTTTTCCATCAACATTAGAACACGCTCTAACCCCATGGCGAATCCCAGCGACGGCAGGTGCGGCCCGCCCAGCTCTTCCGCCAGGCCGTCATACCGCCCGCCGGCGCAGACCGCCGTTTGGGCGCCAAGCTGATCACAGGTAAATTCAAACACCGTCTTTGTATAATAATCCAGTCCACGGACAATATGTGGATTCACGATATAATCCACCCCGGCAACCTGCAAATACCCTTTTACCGCCTCAAAATGTTCTTTGCATTCGTCGCACAGATAATCCAAAATCACCGGCGCACCCGCGGCAATTTCTTTGCAAACCGGCGACTTACAATCGAGAATACGCATCGGGTTTCGGTCCAGCCGCGACAAACAGGTATCGCAGAGCTGCTCCTTATAAGCGCTGAAATAGCTTTTCAGCGCAGCCGTATAGTTGGCGCGGCATTCCGGACAGCCGATAGAATTGATCTGCAACGTCACGCCGCCGATGCCCAGCCGTTCCAATACCATCCGGCCCAGCAGGATGATTTCCGCATCTGCGGCGGGCTGAGAGGCGCCCACACACTCTACTCCAAACTGATGAAATTCCCGTAAACGACCGGCCTGCGGTTTTTCATAACGATAACAGGAAGTAATATAATACGCCCTGACCGGCAGAGCGTCATTAAACAGTCCATGCTCTAAAACTGCACGGACCGCGCCCGCCGTCCCCTCCGGACGCAGCGTAATCGACCGGCCGCCTTTATCGTTAAACGTATACATTTCTTTTTGCACCACATCCGTGGTATCTCCCACTGATCGTTCAAACAGCTCGGTTTTTTCAAACACCGGCGTCCGAATTTCCTGAAATCCGAACAGCGCCGCGGTCTGTGCCACAGTTTTTTCGATATAATGCCATTTATAGGCCTCACCCGGCAACATGTCGTTCGTCCCCTTGATCGCAGTTGCAATCAGATCCATCTGCAATTCCTTCCTTTCTGCCTTTTATACAAACGCTTTATCGCATTTGTGCAACCCGGCCTTTCAGCCAGCGTCTGTGAAAATCATTTCATGTTACTTTCTCCCGCCCCATCTGACGGCACATATCAAAACGCAGCTGTTTGTACACGATCAAACAATCTACATTTTAGCGCTCGGTTCTGCTAAACAGCAGAATATCCATGCATCATTCGCCTGTGGTGGTCAATCCAATTTAAAAAAATAAAACGCCTGTCCCAGATTTCAGGGACGGGCGTTTACCCGCGGTGCCACCCTGCGTTGGACGAATATCGCCCCGCTCAAAACTTCTGTAACGGGAAGTCCCCGACAGACTCACAGATGTCTTCACCGTCCGATCTGCCGCAGGCGCTCGCAGCACAAAGGCGCCCTTCTCTGCGCGGTATCAAACGGCTACTCTTTCCGGTCGCAGCCTGCTGATTATATAAATCCTGTCACACTCCAACCTCTGCATCTTTCATCCAACTACCAGGATTACAGCGCAACATGTGCAGCGTTTATCTGGAATAAATCCGCCAGTCGAGGTCGCCGCGATCCAGCCCATGAATCAACACCTCGCCGGTCGCAATATTTGTCGCTACCGGGATGTTATGCATATCGCACAATCTTAAAATATTCATATCGTTGGGTTCATTGGGCTTCGCCGTCAGCGGGTCTCTGAAAAACAATACCATATCAATTTCATTACAGCCGATCCGGGATGCAATCTGCTGATCGCCGCCCTGCTCGCCGCTTAAAAACCGGGTAATTTCCAGACCTGTCGCCTCAGCTACCAGATTACCGGTCGTCCCGGTGGCGCAAAGCGTATGCCGGCTGAGAATTCCACAATACGCAATACAAAACTGAACCATGAGCTCTTTCTTGGCATCATGCGCAATCAATGCAATATTCATAATAACCCGTCCTTTCCAACGGCAACGATACGTCAACAGATTTTCTTTAAATTCAATAGCGGTACAATCTGGTTTTCCATCCGTTTCGCCAAATTCATAAACCCTCTGGCCGCATAACATTCCGGCAATGGTTCTCCCTGCGCCCCGGCGCAAATCACCGCGTCGTCATTGGGAATCGCAGCGATCAGCTGCAGACCTACCGCATCGATGATCTCATCCAGATTCAATAAAACGCCGTTTAAAATCAGCGCAGACTGAATTTTATTGATCACCAGCCGCGCGCGCTCAATCTGCCGCTGCCGCAGCAGCGCCGCAACCTTAGCGCCGTCCCGCACGCTGACCGGATCCGGCGTAACAACTACCAGCGCATTATCCGCCGCAGCCACCGCATGTTCAAAGCCACGCCCAATGCCGGCCGGAGAATCCAATAACACATAATCAAAAATTTCGGCCAGTTTTCCACACAGCCGCCGGAACAGTTCAACATCTGGCACTGCAGTCGCCGCAACCGTCGCCGGCACCAAAAACAACCCGGTTTTATCGTCCAGCGGCAACACCGCCTGCGACACACTGCACCGGCCCTCCAGAATATCGCTCAGATCAAACAGCGTTTTGCCCGACATATCCAACAGCAGATCCAACGACCGCAGCCCCGCGTCCATATCAATCAGCACAACTGTTTTTCCGAGGGTGCACAGCGCCCGGCCCAGACAGGCGGTAACCGTAGATTTCCCGACGCCGCCCTTGCCGGAGGTTATAACAATTACAGAGCCCAACGCACCACACCCCTTTAAAACATTGTATCACAGCCCCGATCTGCTGTCAAATAGAATTCTTAACTTTTCAGCGTCCCTACGCTTTCCACCGGCTCCGCCTCATTTTCATAAAAGAAATATGCGTCATACAGCGCCTTGACCACCGGCGCAGCGGTATATCCGTGCAATCCGTGCTCTACCACGATCGCCACCGCGATCTCCGGATTCTCATACGGCGCAAAGGAAATAAACACGCCGTGATCATCACCGGGATTCTGCGCCGTACCGGTCTTACCACCCACATCAATTCTGTAGTTGCCGAACACCGACGACGCAGTACCGTCCAGCGCGGCAGCCAGCATCCCATCTTTGACGATATCCAATGCGGATGTACTCAACCCGGTCTCTGCCGCAACGGTCGCCGTCTGATCCTGCACCGTTTTGGTCAAATCATAGCTTTTGACCTGATGCAGCAGATGCGTTTGATAACGGGTACCGCCGTTGGCAATGGTGGCTGTATAAGTCGCCAGCTGCAGCGGCGTAAACAGATTATACGACTGTCCGATCGCCGCCTGGACCGTATCGCCCGGATACCAGGTAGCGTTGATATTTTTCGCATAGTCCGGCCCGGCCAGAATCCCTTCGGATTCCGGCAGTTCCACACCGGTCTTCACCCCAAACCCAAGCAACCGGCAATAACTGTTGAGCGTATTGATACCCAAGCGGTTACCGGTCTCATAAAAAAAGGTGTT
>CALWVC010000029.1 GCA_944384865.1 uncultured Clostridia bacterium | reverse complement strand
CTCCAAAACCACGTGCCGAGGGTTCAAGTCCTTCTGCCCCTGCCAAAGGCTCGGCACTTTGTGCCGAGCCTTTTTACAATAAGAGCAGTATCACATAATGGCTACAAAATAACTTGCCGCAACAATTGTCAATGGGTTGAAAGATACCCTTTCCGATGCATCTTTACCATCGTTTCGCGACATCTATGTGTCTGGATCCTGTTGCCGGGAGATGGGTTAGATTGCGGCCGCGATCTGGATATCCACGCTATTTTAGATGTTATAGTTTTGATGTGGATTGGTTGATACGTCTGTTCATATAGTATCAGTTTTGACCAGAAATCGATTTGTTTTATGAATCATTCCTCAAGGCGGAAGATAAAATGAATTTCAAAACAACTTCAAAATTGCTTGAAGCCTTGCATCCGTTTATTGAAAATGCTGAAATTTTTGTTCCTTCTGAGAATAGTGATCGGAAAAAGCAGAGAAGTAAATCGGATATTATAATGATTGATGAGAGAAACAACTTCGGGTTTGAAGTTTGTGACAACGAAATAATCGTTTTTTGTTTTACGAGCTGCCAGCATTTTAAAAACTACAACGCTGCAATTTCTGAAGATGCAAACAATTACATCAAGCGCGCTGAGGGTTTTTTGTTGGATTTATTCCAACATCAAGTCCGCCATATAGCGTGTTTCAAGGGCAAATCACTGTCGTCTGAAAAATACTACATTCTATATTGTGATGGCAGAGAAGATTGTTGTATTAGGAACACTTGGTTTGGATTTTCAAAATTCATAAACCCTTTTGGGAAAAAGACCATAAGATCAACGACTTGGAAATATGATGCATTAAAAGGCCGCTTTACGACCTGCCAGACTAAAAAGCCTGATCCGGATGCAATAAAAGTCATTTATGTAAATGATCATTGCTATATCGAGATTTTTAACAGACATCATGCATATACTTATAATATTATGGAATTGGAATTTGACGATTATTTTGGTATGTACTATTGGGTGCCGGCGACCGGCGTTGTTTCGTCGGGCTTTTATGATACAAAAGAAAGCGCTGTTCAGAACGCAATGGAAACATTAAAACACAGAGGATGCGATTAGCTGCATCCTCTGTGTTTTAATATCTAGGATTTTTCTATGAATCTGTTGTGGGATTTTTAAATCATATAATGCAGTACGCTGCTGAGACGCCGTATTTTGACAGAGTATCTTTTCTCGGATTTTATTAACAGGAAAGAAAAAGATATGCAAAATTTTTTTCTGATAACGGCATGAAAATTATCTGTTATTTATCAATGTTGAGTATCAATATAAATTGAGTTGAATTTTAAGGGCTCCAACCGCCTGCTTTGCTGTTTGACGATCAGCGTTTTTGTTTTTTGACAGGCAGGTTGAAAATCACCTAAAAAAAGGTTGTATGATCATGGAAAATATGTTATATTGTTCTTGTACTTCAGAAGAGGTATGATTTTGATCAGGTCTCTGACAAACCACAGCAGAACACCAGCGTAGCCAGTTTGTTTTGGCACCGGCAGCGAGTCGCTGTTGGGACGTTATCATTTTAGGATATTCACTTCGTTCAAACGAAGTTGCCTCCGCTGTATAAGAGGCCCATTATATGGGCTTGAATACAGCTTCGAAACTTCGATATTCTCATAGTTCTGTTCTGCTGGGGAGGGGGGAAGCTGGATTGAATAGAGTAGTTTACCGGGAGCTTTCCTCCCTGGAGGCCGATCTCGGCTATTCGGCGAAAGCGCTTTATACTTTAAGCAATTCTGTTTGCGCACATTATAAAAGCGTGCGGATACCAAAAAACAGCGGGGGATATCGGCAGCTTTTGATACCGGATGATTTTTTAAAAGCTGTGCAGCGCAGGATTGCTGAGAGATTACTGTTGTTTGAGGCTGTTTCGCCTTATGCAACGGCATACAGACCCGGGGGAAGCACACTTATAAATGCCAGCGTGCATGTTGGAAAAAGGACATTGCTAAAATTGGATATTTTTCATTTCTTTGATGGGATCATTTATCCGCTGGTCAAGGAGAAGGTATTTCCGCCGGAAACATATGCTGAACATCTTCGTATATTATTAACGCTGCTTTGCATGTACAGAGATGTTTTGCCGCAAGGCGCGCCGACTTCTCCGGCGATATCCAATATTATTATGCGCGATTTTGACGACGCTGTCGGGACATGGTGTCAACAAAGGGGAATTTCTTATACGAGATATTGTGACGATATGACCTTTTCCGGAGATTTCGCCCCTGAACCGGTAATAGATCTGGTCCGGGCAGAATTGCGAAAGCTGGGGCTTTTGCTAAATGAAAGAAAAACGACGGTTGTATATAAGGGGCAACGCAAAATCGTTACCGGTATTGTTGTAAATGAAAAGGTAAATATTGCTGCGGCTTATAAAAGACAAATCCGGCAAGAGATGTATTATTGCATGAAATATGGGATTGCGTCTCACATGGAAAAATGCAGGATTGCCGGAACGACGGTAACATACATTCAAAAAATGCTTGGAAAAATCAATTACGCCTTATCTGTTTGCCGCAGCGACGAATTGATTCGGTATCGCGAATGGTTGCGCCGGGAACAGCAAAGCGCCGGCGCTTTTCGGGAAGAATAAAATGTTATAAACTAGGTATCAATGGCAATCGAAAGGTTGACGGAAAAGAAGATAATTAAAAAATATTGCTTTGTAAAAATGCTTTTCTTGACAACAACCGCTATCTGTGTTATAGTTTGATTAAATTTACCGCCGGGTAACGCCTTGCTCTGATTCCGTTAGGCCTTAGAAGGAACAGAGCACAGGCGCTTTTTGTTTTCAGAGGAGTGAATGATGTTTAGAGAAATGCGCAGAAAAAAACAGGCTTTGTCCACAGCGGAATGTATTGCGGTTTTAAACCGGGGGTCTTCCGGTGTGTTGGCGCTGGCCGGCGACGACAATTATCCCTATGCGGTGCCGATCAGCTATGTGTTTGATGGATCAAGGATCTATTTTCACTGTGCGAAAAGCGGCCATAAGCTGGATGCGATTAGAAGAAACGGTAAGGCGTCGTTTTGTGTAATTGATCAGGACCAGGTTGTTGCGCAAGAATATACGACCTATTTTAAAAGCGTCATTGTGTTTGGGAGCATTCGTATTGTCGAAGACGAACAGCTTAAACGAACGGCAATTGAAAGACTGGCGGATAAATATGCGCCAGATGAAGACGCCGCCAGTCGCAACGCTGCGATTGCGCGCGCGTGGAAGTCACTGTGTATTCTGGAGCTGCATATCGCACATATGACGGGCAAGGCGGCGATTGAATTGATGCGCAAACGGCAGTCCGGCGTTTGAAAGGACGACAAATCAGAGCGTTATATTGTAAACCCGCCGGGGTTATGAATTGTGTAGTAGGCCTGCGTTACACAACGTGGGTCTTTTTGATGAGAAACAGGTTGGTGTTATTTTTTAAATTTGTATAACAGAGGGTTGTCCGATGTATCAAACACGTTGTTTAAAAGAATTTTGCGCATATGTATCGCTGAATATATTGGGTATGATCGGCTTATCCTGCTACATCCTTGCAGATACATTTTTTGTTTCAAAAGCGCTGGGGACAAACGGCCTGGCCGCGCTGAATCTGGCAATTCCGGTTTACAGCTTTATCCACGGAAGCGGTCTGATGATTGGTATGGGCGGCGCTACAAAATATTCTATTTTGAAAAGTCAGAATCAACAGCGTGCAGCCGATCATGTTTTTACCAACGCTGCGGCACTGGCAGCCGGCTTTGGGGTTGTATTTGTGCTGCTGGGCGTCTGTTGTTCGGGAACGATCGTCAGGCTGCTGGGCGCAAATCAGGCGGTATATCAGATGAGCAAAACCTATTTGCAGGTTATTTTATTGTTTGCGCCGATGTTTCTTTTTAATAATGTGCTGCTTTGTTTTGTCAGAAACGACGGCGCGCCCCAGCGTTCGATGGCAGCCATGATTGGCGGGAGTCTGTCGAATATTGTGCTGGATTATGTATTTATGTTCCCGTTTGGCATGGGGATTTTTGGAGCAGTGTTGGCGACCGGCCTGGCGCCGGTCGTCAGTATGATGATTCTCTCACCGCATTTTATCCGTCGGAAAAACGGGTTTCATTTTGTAAAATGCAGGATGACGGTTGTGCGATCTGTAGGTATTTTGTCCAGTGGATTTCCGTCGTTTGTTACAGAGGTCTCTTCGGGTGTTGTCATGATTGTTTTCAATATGATTATTCTGGGGTTGGAAGGCAATATTGGCGTTGCGGCTTATGGCGTTATTGCAAATGTATCGCTTGTCGTGCTTTCAATCTATACGGGGATTGCACAGGGCGTTCAGCCGATGATCAGCAGATATTATGGCGCAGGGCGCCCAGATGGTGTAAAAACTGCGTTTCGGTATGCGATGGTTACGATGCTGGGTGTTTCGGGGATTGTTTATGCCTGTGTCTTTTTCGGCGCGTCGCTGATCGCCGAAATCTTTAACAGCGGGCAGGATGTGTTTTTTGAAAAGATTGCTGTGGAAGGATTACGCATTTATTTTGCAGCCTGTCCGTTTGCCGGGCTTAATATTATTCTTTCTGTTTACTTTACTTCGACCGTATATGCGCGGCCCGCACATATCATTTCATTATTGCGTGGATTTGTCATGATCCTGCCGATGGTGTTTTTGCTGTCTGAACTGGCGGGCATTACAGGCGTCTGGTGTTCATTTCCGGCAACGGAATTTCTGGTGGGCGTTACGGGTGTTTTGCTTTATGTGTTCTCTAAACGTCAAAGATCGTCTGATCATGAGAACGCCAGACATACGCCGGGCAAACGATAAAACGGCCGCAGGATTTTCCTGCGGCCGCAGCCGTCTACAGCTTTTATCGTATATGTAGACGGCAGATAGGATAGCGTGGCTTATTTATAATCCGAAACTGACAGACAACGCCTGATCCACGCCTTTCATGGAATTGGTGTCCAGACTGCCCATTTTTTCTTTCAGGCGTTTTTTATCCAGTGTCCGGACCTGTTCCAGCAGGACGATGGAATCTCTGGATAACCCGCAGCCTGCCGCATTGATCCGGATATGGGTAGGAAGATCGTTTTTCGTCTGCTGGCTGGTGATAGCCGCTGCGATTACAGTCGGGCTGTATTTATTGCCAACGTCATTCTGTACGATCAGAACCGGCCGGGTGCCGCCCTGTTCTGAACCTACCACCGGACTTAAATCGGCATAGTAGATGTCTCCTCTTTTGATCGTCATAACCGTTTCACGCTCCGTATGATACTTTGTACTGCTATTTTTGCCCGCATTTTGAAGTTTTAAACATTTGCAGATCAGGAATTTTTTATTTATTAAAAATTCTTGATTTCCAGTACGGGCGACGGCATGGAGTGGCTGTCCCGCCGTCAGTATATCATACGCATATGTGGGCGCAGAGGTTATCGCCGCGGCGCATCGGCAAAAAAGACTACGGCATGCGGATCCGTATGCCGCGGCGAACAGGTTGCGGTGTGTCGGCTGTTTTCGGCCGCTTTGCTGCCCGGCGTTGCTTGGGACAGGTTAAGATCACAGATCATGTTCTGTGGTTTGATAATATTGCGCCTGTGCGTTCCAAAGCGCATAGTATTTTCCGCCTGTATCTGCCGATAACTGTTCGTGACTTCCTCTTTGTGCAAGTTTACCTTCATGGAACACAACAATATCATTGCAAAAACGGCAGGATGAAAGCCTGTGGCTGATATAAATTGCGGTTTTATCACCGACGATTTCATTAAAGTTGCTGTAAACTTCTGCTTCTGCAATCGGATCCAGCGCAGCCGTCGGTTCATCCAGCACAATGAAAGGCGCGTTTTTATACAGCGCGCGTGCCAGCGCAATTTTCTGGGCCTCGCCGCCTGAGATCTCTACGCCGGTTTTGCTGAAATCTTTATAAAGATAGGTTTCGATTGTTTCGGGCATGGTCGCCAAACGGTCGCCAAAGCCTGCTTTGCACAAACATTGTTCGGCCAGCTCTTTATCATATGCAACGCTTACACCGACATTTTGCCCGAGGGTCAATGCAAACAGTTTAAAATCCTGAAAAACGACGGAAAACAGCGCCATATAGTCGGCGTAGTCATATGTTCGTATATCTGTTCCGTTGAGCAGTATCACCCCCTGGGTCGGATCATAAAGACGGCACAGTAATTTTATAAAGGTGGTTTTTCCGCTGCCGTTTTGCCCGACAACAGCCAGCCGTTCGCCGGCTTTCAATTTCATATTTATATTTTTCAGCGCGTATTCGTCGCTCCCGGGATATTTGAAGGATACATTTTTAAACTCGATTTCGTAATCGCAACTGCTGCGCTGCCTGATGGGCAGATCGCCCTGCTGCATGGCGTTTGGAATTTCAAGAAAATCAAATATCAACTTCAGAAACGACGCGTTGTTTCTCATATCACCGATCGTTCTGATCAGCGAAGACACACCGCCGGATAATCTGGTGATCGAACTGATATATTGTGTAACAGAGCCGATTCCAAAAGCGCCCGACCAGGCTTTCAGGCAAACAAAGGCGTAGGCAAGACCCGTGAATAGCACAGATACGGCGGCGGATGCAGCGTGATATAATCCCACCGGACCTTTAGCATATTTGGCGAAGATCCCTTTTGAACCGAAGGTATTCGTTTTATCATTGTTATATTTGTCACAGATGAGATCCTGACGGTATATCCGCACATCTGCCGCATATTCCTGGTAGTAGCCGAGCCAGCCGAAAAACCCAAATAATCGGTTGCCCAGATTATGTGTGTCTGCCAGACGTGCAGAATAGCTGTCGGCTTTATTGGACAGCGCGGGTGAAATATATGTAACAGCGAACATCACCAGAACAAGAACCACAATAAACAGGGGATTGTTTAATACGGTCATGCGGCCCGCGTCTTGTGAAACGGGTTTTACAAACAGGGTAATGGTAAGGGAAATACCGCCAAGCAGGGTCAGAATCGAAGAAATAAGCGCTTCGTAATTCCAGATAATTTTATTCAGCCCCCATCCGCCGCTATTTTGATTTTGATCGATAGTGGAAAGCAGTTCATGGGTTTTGGTATTGTCAACGCTTGCAAAGTCCATATCCAGAAGCTTTTTCGTAAAAATCTGGTTCACTTTAAAATACATTCCGGCGCACTGGGTGTCTCGCCATTTTGTAAGAAAGGCAGATACCAGCGAAATGATCGCCGCACCAACCAAAGCAATCAACATCAGGATGGTGAGCGTTTCGGAATCTCGGGTTGTAGACAGCTCGTCGATGATCAGCGCCGATAAATAGATGCCGATATAGGGCGTCAGAGCATCCCAAATTACACAGGCAAGCCGGGAAGTAAACATCTGCGGGTACTGTCGGTAGAGGAGCTTAAAGGCTTTTTGATTGACGGTATACGCTTCTTTTAGAGAAAGAAGGTTTTTCCGGTTCTTATGTTGCATCTGCCGTTACCTCATCTTTATAATATTTGCTCTGCACTTCAAATAATGCAGCATAGTGTCCGCCGTGCGCGAGCAGTTGTTCGTGTGTGCCCTCCTCAACGATGTGGTTGTTTTCGATAAAGATGATCCGGTCACAAAAGCGTGTGGAGGCAAGCCGGTGAGAGATGTAAACAGATGATCTACCCAAAGTCATTTCACTGTATTTCTGATACAGCTCTGCTTCTGCAATCGGATCCAGCGCAGCCGTCGGTTCGTCCAACACAATGAAAGGCGCGTCTTTATATAAGGCTCTCGCAAGCATCAGCCGCTGGGTTTCACCGCCCGAGAGCATGATTGCGTTTTCGTAAACGTTTCGGTTCAGGTATGTTTGAAAGCCATCGGGTAAAGACTCGAGTTTTGTGAGTAACCCTGCCTGTTTTGCGCAGCTTTTGACTTTTTGCAGATCGATATTGTCCTCTGTCTGTGCGATGTTGGCTGCGACTGTCGCCGCAAGTAATGAAAAATTTTGAAAAACTGCGGAAAACATTTTATAATAATCACGGCGGTTATATGCTTTAATGTCTTTGCCGTTGAGTAAAATCTGCCCTTCGGTGGGGTCATAAAAACCACATAACAATTTGACCAGCGTTGTTTTACCGGCGCCGTTGAGCCCTACAACGGCCAGCTTTTCACCGGGATGAAGCGTGAGGTTGATGTTTTCGAGGGCATAGCGCTCACTTCCAGGATAGCGAAAAGATACGTTTACCAGTTGTATTTCATAGTCTGTTTTATTGTCGGGCGTCAGGGGATCGCCGCCGTTTAAATCAAAGGGCTCGGGATATTCGATACACTCTCTTACAGTCGATATATCCAGGCTTTGATGGTATAATGTTGACAAATCGCCGAGTATACCCGAAACCCAGGAGGCAAAACCGCCCACCGCGGAGAAATACAGCAAAAATTCTGACGCGCTAAGGCCGTTGCTTAATACCAAATGAAGCAGATAGGCATAAGCAATGCCGTTTCGGGCAAAGGTAAGGATCAGATCGGCAATTTTCCCCCATATATAAATGCCGTTGGCTTTTTTGTGAAACGCTGTAAATGCCGCCATCGCTTTTGCGCCGAGTTCTTCCAGCCACGGCCTGATATGAAAGATGCGGATGTCTTTGGCGGCGCTGTAATCTTTGGCCCGGCCATCTATATACCACATTTTATTTTCATAGTCGGCTACTTCTTCACGATGACGGTATTCGTATTCATAAACACGTTTGCTGATAAAATAGCCGATGAAAGCGGTAACGACAATGACCAGCAACATCCACAGATCGAGGGAAGACAGCAACAGCATATAGAGTATAAACCCCAGCATATTTTTAGTCAGATTGGTTAATGTGTTCCAAATCGCTTCGGTGGCCTGACTGTTGCTGCGGGTCGCGTCACTTGCTTTGGTGCGTAATTTGATAAATTTTTCATCATCTACATTGGGATATGAGGTGGTCGCCGTCTTTCGGACGAGCGCGGCGATCAGGGCGCATCTCACCTGTATTCTGCCATACAGTGCGTTGGTGTCGATATAGGAAGACGCAGCGGAACAGAGTATCAGCAACCCTACGAACGCCAGGATGATCATGACCAGCTGTGAAACGGGAAGCCTGTTTTCAACTGCCGCTAAAATAGACGGCGTGACATAAAGGTTTACCAGATTGTTTGCCACAGCAAATATTGCGGCTAAAAGAAACAGCGCCAAAACCTTTTTCTCTTTTTCACGCCATGCCAGCGCAATCATATAGGCGGAATTTTGCCACATGTTATATTTGGGTTTCTGCCTGGGTGTTTTGTCTTTGGTTCGGTTTTGCATATGGTCAGCCCCTTTATATGATTTGTATGGATGGTGGCGGCAACTCAAACGGCAACGCATACTGTGTTTGTATGCCTGATTACTATTTTCAGGAAATATTACATATAGTTTACCATGTTTTTGAAAATCATGCAATAATATTTTTCAAAAATTTCTATTTTATTGGTTAAAAATATCAATCTGTTTTAGCTCTGGCTGGTTGTGGCGTGGCTTTCTGTGATGCAAAAAGCGCAGGATTTCTGTTTTTGATCCTGCAATCGGAAAAAAGCCGCCCGCAGATTTTGCGGGCGGAGAATAGAGCAGTCTTCATTTGTCGGGGCGGGTCGTATATAAAACCGGAACAGGATTATTGTATGGAAACGGGATATTCGGTATCAGTAATGCAGATATAGCTGTTGCCGGCGTTCAGCTTTAACGCATTGCCCTGGGCGTCGGTCAGCTTCAGCGGGGCGGTGCTGTCGCCTTTGGACCATTTGATTTGGGTATAGCCGCCGCCTGTGAAATAGACGCCGCTGCCGGAAGTCAGCTCAGATTTCATATGGTAATCGTCGGCCAGTGAATAAACGTCGGTGTACAGCACTAAAACGTTTTGAAAGCGCTCGTATTTGCCGGAGTGCAGATCCACAAACGGCGTGCCGTTGCTGTTGCCGCGCAGATATGTTCCGCTGTCATTTTCGTATGTAAAGGTGGTGCTGTAAGAGCCGGAAAAACGCACTTTGAAATCGGCAGCAGTCTGTTCATAGCTGACCGGCGCATCAACCGGATTAAATGAAAAGGGATTTTTCGCCCGGTTTTTCAGCGCGGTGCGGCCGTCGTTATAAGCGTCCAGAATTTTTTCTCCGTCGGTGTACAGCGTATGTTCATAGTCCAGCCCGTTTTGAACCCGGACGCCCAGCGCACTCGCATTGTTGTCAAGATCCAGCGTGTCGTCCATCTCCAGGCTCTGCATCAGCGGCAGCGCAAACTGTTCGTCGGTGCCGCAATAGACATAGCGGGCGTCCAGCCCGCAGGCAAGCTCGATAAACGAATAGCGGGAGCTGCGGATGGTGCCGATCTGCCCGATTTTTGAAATATCGGAATAGACCGCCATCAGGCGGGTGATGCCGCCCTCTACCAGTGTTTCAAACACCAGGTCGGCGTCGCCTACCGCCGTCTGCACCGCCTGCGCAGTCTTTATATTATTGATCATAACCGCCACCGGCCGTTTGCCATAATAGGCGCTGGACAAATCGTCAATCCCGGTTAATGGATTGGTGACATAAGGCGGCAGCGTGGTAGGCGGCTGAGTGGAGGGGACAGAAGAGACGGTCGCGCCGGAACCGGCGCCACAGGAGGGCATTGCCAGCAGCATCACAGCGGCTAACATCAAGGTGAACAGTTTTTTCAGGTGCAGTTGCATGAAATGACTTCCTTATTTATAAATTTATATATTTATCATAATACAAAATCGATCCGGGTGCAACACAAAGATTGACAATCTGACGATTTGTTGTTATAATAATCAAAAAGCTGTGAAGAGAAACCGGATATCTCAGATTTGTGCAGAGAAGGGGCGGTTGGTGCGAGCCCTGCAGGTTTGGATATCTTTCCCGTCTTGGAGCTGCGGTTTGTCAAAAGGCCGCCGGAAGCCCGCCGTTACCGGGTGTTGAGCGCAGGGGTTATACCCTTGAATTCAGGTGGTACCGCGGAGTGATTCGCCCTGAACCGGAATAGTTTCCGGCGGGGCGTTTTTTATTTTTTGGAGGTTGTTGTGAATGAAGCTGGACAAGCTGGTGGGAGACCGTTTTAAAGAGAAACCGTCGGATTGTGTGATTGACAGCCATGCGCTGATGCTGCGGGGCGGATATATGAAATATGTCGCCAACGGCATTTTTTCATCGTATATGCCGCTGCGCCGGATCACCCGCAAGATCGAACAGATCATCCGCGAAGAGATGGACGCGATTGACGGGCAGGAGGTGCAGTTCCCGGTGGTGCTGCCCGCGTCGCTGTGGGAGGAATCCGGGCGGTATGAGGGCGTCGGCAGCGAGCTGCTGCGCTTTGAGGACCGCAACGGCAGCAAAATGGTGTTGGGGATGACCCATGAAGAGGCCGCAGTGCAGCTGGTGCGGGAATACGGGCAGAGCTATGTAAAATATCCGTTTATGATCTATCAGATCCAGACCAAGTTCCGAGATGAAGCGCGCCCCCGGGCGGGGTTGATCCGGGTTCGTGAATTTACGATGAAAGACGCGTATTCGTTTCATACCTC
>CALWVC010000028.1 GCA_944384865.1 uncultured Clostridia bacterium | reverse complement strand
AAATTCAGGACGGTTGCAACCGTTTTTGCTCTTACTGCATCATTCCTTATGCCCGCGGCAGGATTCGCTCTAAACCGCTGGAACAGATTCAAAGCGAAGTACAGACGTTCGCTGTAAACGGCTATCGAGAAGTAGTGCTGATTGGCATCAATCTGACCTCTTACGGCGCAGAATCAGGGTTAAACATTGCCGACGCAGTGGAAGCCGCCGCTGCAATCAACGGCATTGACCGGATCCGGCTGGGCTCCATGGAACCGGAGCTGTTAACAGACTCCGTCATCCAACGGCTGGCAGCTGTGCAGAAGCTCTGCCCGCAATTTCATCTGTCTTTGCAATCCGGATGCGACCGCACGTTAAAAACCATGAACCGCCATTATGATACCGCGCTTTATACACAAATCATACAAAAGCTGCGAACCGCTTTCGCCGATTGCGCGATTACCACCGACGTCATGGTCGGCTTCGCCGGCGAAACATCTGAGGATTTTGAAGAATCCCGCCGGTTTGTGGAACAAATCGGGTTTGCGAAAGTACATGTATTCCCCTATTCCCGGCGCAAAGGCACAAAAGCAGATACTTTTCCAAACCAGATAGACCCGCACACCAAACGGCAACGCAGTTTGATCATGCGTCAAACGGCTGAGGCAGGTCGTAAACACTTTTTACAACAACAGCTGGGCCGCGTGTTTCCGGTATTATATGAAAGCCGGAACAACAACGGTTTCTATGAGGGATATACCCCCAATTATACGCCGGTTTTACTGCGCTGCGATCACAACCCCTGCGGACAGATCCTGCCCACCCGCCTGTGTGCGCTGACCAACGACAGCTGCACCGGTGAACTGGTCTGATCATATGACAAAAATATATACCCGTCCGTAAGGAGGCTTTCATAAAACCATGGAGCAAAATCAACCGCTGGGCACGCAAAAAATCGGGCCGCTGCTGTTTCGGCTGGCGCTGCCGGCCGTCACCGCCCAGCTTGTCAATATGCTATACAATATTGTAGACCGCATCTATATCGGTCATATTGCCGGCATCGGATCAATGGCGCTGACCGGCGTGGGATTATGTTTTCCGGTGATTACTTTAATCACTGCGTTCAGCAGCCTAATCGGCATGGGCGGCGCGCCAAGAGTTTCCATACAGATGGGTCGGCAGGACAACCGCGGCGCTGAAAAAATCATCGGAAACTGCCTGACTGCGCTGTTGGTGTTATCGGTGATTCTAACCGCCGTATTTTTGGCCTTTGGCGAACCGTTGCTGTTTTTATTCGGCGCCAGCGCCGATACCATCGGCTATGCAACGGAATATATGAATATTTATGTAATCGGCACGATATTTGTCATGCTGGCATTGGGCATGAATCCATTTATCACCGCCCAAGGTTTTTCCAAGGTGAGCATGTTCACCGTTTTAATTGGTGCGGTAACCAATATCGTATTGGACCCGATTTTTATTTTCGGTTTCGGCTGGGGTGTAAAGGGCGCGGCTCTGGCTACCATCTTATCACAAATGATTTCCGCGGTCTGGGTCATATGTTTTCTGACCGGAAAACACACAGTGCTGAAGATTCGCCTGGCCAATCTGCGTCCAAAAGCGAGGCTGTTATTACCAGTTTTGGCACTGGGCGTCTCCCCGTTTATCATGACCAGCACCGAAAGCCTGCTAAATATTAGCTTCAACCGCTCATTGCAGTATTACGGCGGCGATCTGGCTGTCGGCACCATGACCATTTTAAGCAGCATTATGCAGGTATTGGCTCTGCCGCTGCAGGGAATGTCACAAGGCGCGCAGCCCATTATCAGCTACAATTACGGAGCCGGCAACCTGCAGCGGGTCAAAAAGGCTTTTTTGCTGTTGTGGGGCGCGTCTATGACCTTTGCGGTCGTGTTCTGGGGGCTAAATATGCTGGCGCCGACGCTGATGCCTTTGCTGTTCTCCAACAGTCCTAAGCTGCTGGAATTTGCCGGCTGGGCAAACCGCATCTATATCGCCGGAACCTTCCTCATGGGCACGCAAATTGCTTGTCAGCAAACCTTTATCGCATTGGGCGAAGCAAAAATTTCCCTGTTTCTGGCGCTGCTTCGTAAAATTATTCTTTTAATTCCACTCATTTATATTCTACCGTTGCTAATACAGGATCAGGTCTGCGGCGTATTTTTGGCAGAACCGATTTCAGATATTCTGGCAGCATTAACCACGCTGACCCTGTTTGCGTTAAAATTCAGAAAACTTCTCCGCAATGCGCCGGCAGCAGCATCCTCTGAGCGCAAGGCGTAAAGTAATCCAGCAAGCAAATATCGCGGCCAAAAAAACCGTCCTGGAAACATCCAGGGCGGTTTTGGTTTGCCACAAAATGAATCTAAGAAATCTGCAATGCTTTGAAATAATCTACAATACCCGCCGTGATCTCCTGGGCAAGTTGCCTGTTAAACGCCGGGTCAGCGATCTGCTGCGCTTCAGTCTGGGTAGACACATAGCCATTCTCCGTTAAGATTGCCGGGCACTCAGTCACGCGGGTCACATAAAACGGGTAGTAATATTGTCCCCGTCCGTTCAGCAGATTGACCGACCGGTTGTATATCGCGTCAGACAGCGCTTTCGAAAACGGATAATAATAATAATTTTCATATCCGGTAGCACCTTCGCTCTCAGAAGCGTTTCGATGAAGCGAAACAAAAATATCCGGCAAATGTTCTCTGATCAGTTGCGTCCGTTGCTCCAAGGTCACCTCGGTCTCATCCGTCCGGGTCATTATCACCGTTGCACCTAATTTCTCCAGCTCCTGCTGCAATTGCTGTGCCAACAGCAAATTTAATTCTGATTCTCTGATCGTCCCGTCGGCGTTGACCGCGCCGGGATCCGCCCCACCGTGCCCCGCGTCCAGCATAATAACTGCGCCGGACAACGATACGCCATAATCATGATCCGCCGCTTCACACTGATACGGCCGCAAAAAACGAAACTCCAGCCGCCCCTGTTCGTCATAAGCGGCATGATAGCCGTAAAACGCCCCCTGCCGCCGCAGATGCAGCCGCAAGACATAACTGTTTTCCTGACGGATCCACTCCATCGCCGAAAACAAGTCATCGTCATGCAGGTCTATTTTTCCCTGCGCGCTCACGGCATAATAAAAGGTAATATCAATATGGGTATATTCCGCCGCCGTAATGGTATAATCCGGCCGGGGATCTGTCTGCTGCGGATCCTGATAGCTTTGCGGCAGCCAGGCCACCTGAAACGGCGCTTTCCACCGGGTATCCAGCGTCAACACCATATGCCGCTGATCCTGCCGATATTCCAGCGCGGTCACGCTGTTGGTGTCCGGCAGCTGTCCCTGCTGCGCTGAAACATTCTCTCCCTTTCGGTCGGTATCCGCATACAATCTGCCGCCAAAGCGCATCTGTTTATAATACAGCGCCTCTCCGTCGGCATACAGCACCATATCATCCTCCTTGCAGTAATCCACCGTTCCCGCCGGCAACGGCGTATATTCGGGGCGGGATTTATCGTCGGCTACCCCGCCCTTTAAAACCTCGGCCTGTTCGGTTACGACCGTTGCTACAGTATTCCAGTTTTCCTGCTGCACCGGATTTACCGTCACGTTACCCAGTATAACCTGCTGCTGTTCTCCGGACTTTTTCGCCGTCAACACGATATCCGCCGTCTGCGGCGCTTCAACATCTGAAACAGCGAATGTCCCGGTATAACGCTCAATCTCTGCGCCGGATACGATACTGTTATCTGTCGCAGGTCGCAAAGAGATCTGCTGATCGCCCAGCGCAGCGGTCAGCCGCGTCCCCTCTGGTGCGACCACGCTGACCATAACCTGCCCGCCGGGCTGCACCGTCCGATTTACCGACGGTACAGACCAAAGCAGTTGTTGTTCACGCTGGATCGTCACTGTCAAGCGGCTCGTTCCGTTTTCTACAACCAGGGTATTCGTCTCATCGGAAAGCTTATAACGCAGCCGAAATCCGCCGGCAGCGCCGCGCTGTACAGTTTCTCCGTTTATGGTCAGCGGCTGTGCCGGATCCGACATTCCCAGCAGCACGATCTCATCGCCAAAGGTCTGCACCTGCAAATCCTCCGGCAGCGCCAGCGATAAGGCAGTCTGCCCGGCTGCACCGAAAAAGGCCGTCAAACGTTCCGGCGTGTCATACAGCGCGGCCACACCCGACAACCCTGTCATATTTGAAGTCTGGGGCCATTGGTTCTGCGACGCGTCCTGCGTCTGGAAAACATCCACCTGCGTATCCGCCGCAGCCTGCTCCCAACGGTCTAATCCAGAAGTCAGGCTGTCTGTCATAATAAAATCGACCAATTCCTGTGTGCACAACAGTTGCGGATCCACCTGGCCGCCCGCCAGCACCCCGCAATACAGCATTGCATCCTGCGCCTTTACAGTCTTGATCGCGCGGTTTACCAATGCGGTTTGCGCAATCTGCTGATAATCGGTGAAATCAGGTATGCCGCTCTGCAAATAACAGGTATATGTCTGCTCGTCCGGCGCAGGCGCCGCTGCATCCAGCACCAATCCGTCACAGTCATAACTTTGCACAAACGACTCCAGTGCCGTCAGAACTTCGTTCGTCTGCTCGCCGGTGGCGGCAAACACATCCATCTGCAACGTATAAACCGGATACACCTGCCACCCGCGCTGTCCGGCGACCGATAAGATATATTCATATAGATCTTCTTCAAACAGCGGTTTCCCCCGGCCTGCTTTCTCAGCGATCGGCCGCCCGTTATAAAACACCGGCACCACCAGCGTATTCACGGCACTGTCCTGTAAAAACGAAACGGCTCTGTCAATCTGTTCACAGGCCTGTTCATAGCGCTCGTCCCCCGCTGTCAGATATTCGCTGCCCGGCGATAACCATGCATAGCGAGCAACCGGATACTTTCGATTGTCTGTAACCGCTTCGCCATCCGCCTGCTGCCGTAAATCTAGAACTGCCGCACGGTTTGCATACACATCTTCCGCCGCCGGGGCAAAAATCAAAACATATAGCAGCAGACCAACCGCAAGTATCACTGCCAATACGCCCACAACGACAGAAACAATTAAAACCACGCGCTTGTTTGCTGATTTCATGCTCCGCTCCATCCCACACGATATTGTTGTTTCATATTATATCTGATTTTTCGGCGGGATTCAAGCGCCTCCCAACAACTGCCGCAGATTGGCGCATTCTTCCTTTGCGTGCTGATTTGCTTCCATGCTGCCATAGGAATACAGGACAAAGCCCTGACAATCAGAAATTCCACGCAGATATTCCACCTGTCTTTGGATCACGTCGGTCTGTTCGACCCACTCCCTGCTTTCCCCTGATTCTGTTTCAACGATCTCACCGCTGCGATATAGTCCCAGCCCTGCATAATACCGGCAAATACTTTCCTCAATCAATTGCGACCAGGCATTTGCGCAGTTATCAAATCGGAACGACTGCGCCGCATCTGCCGGTTCGGGATAGTCAAATCCAAAATAAATCTGCGGCATCAGATAATCCACATAACCGTCGGTACTGCCCCATTTCTCCACATTGGCATACAGCGTTTGAAAATTGGTCTGTATATTTGCCTGCGGGCTGATACCAAACACGATAGAATCATCTACTGCTTTGACCGCCCGGTATACGCCGCTGATAAAACTGTCAATGTTCGCACGCCGC
Organism: uncultured Clostridia bacterium; assembly: GCA_944384865.1. GTDB lineage: Bacteria > Bacillota > Clostridia > Oscillospirales > Acutalibacteraceae > RUG14109. The sequence continues at coordinate 5,935 of CALWVC010000028.1, read as the reverse complement.
CAGTCTGCCAGCTCCATGGCGTCCTCCCCTGCGGCCTGCCGGTAGCTTTCATATTGCACCCGGTCAAATCCCGCGTCGGTCGTCGGATAAAAATAATCGTCAAAGTGCACGCCATCCACCGCATAGTTGGTGATCAGCTCCGTGATACTGTCGATCAACAGCTTCTGCACCTGCGGCGCCGTCGGGTTTAAATAGATCCCCTGCCCGGTCTGTACCACATAGCTGTCGTTGGACATATCCGCGTCTGTTAAAAACACTTTCGCCGGCTGATCGTCTGAAAGTTTAGACAGATCCTGATCTGTCGATACCCGGAACGGATTGATCCAGGCATGAAATTGCAGCTGATACTGCCTGGCTGTTTCCAGCATAATGGCCAGCGGATCATAACCCGGATCTTTGCCCTGCTCACCCGCGATATAACGCGACCACGGGAAATACGCCGAGGGATAATAAGCGTCTGAATGACTGTGGACATGTACAAATACGCTGTTCAGCCCTAAATCTGCGATCTTTTGAAACATCTGTCCGATCTGTTGCCGAAAGCCTGATTCCGACTTATCTTCAAAATCCAGCTCCAAATAAGAAATCCAGACGCCGCGCAGTTCCTCTGTCCGGGTTTGCACAGGCTCGGGCGTCGTTTCACAACCACAAAGAAGTACTGAAAACAACGCTAACCATATTATAAACCGTTTCAAATCATCACCGCCCTGTTGCAATATATGCGCCCGATCCGTCAAAAAGCCGTACATGTTTCATGGTTTTTCGCCGGCTGCATCGCCGGTCAAACCGTGGGCGATCGCGCTATGTTCGCGACCCAATATAAAAACATGGCGCGACATCCAAAAAATGCCGCGCCCCAAATCAATCTGTTATTTTAAAAACTGTACGCTCTTCACCCGTAGCATGCTGTCGCTGAATTCCAGCCTGAGCTTATGCGCACCTTTCATCACCGTGACCTCCCGGCCATAATGCATCACCGGAGCGCCGCCTGTCCCGTTTACCATCATACCGGCCATGTTCTTTTGATCGACCAACACCGAAACCGGCATCTGCGACAATCTGGATTCATCTGATACGATTTCAATCGCCACCACAAATGTGCTGGTCTCCTCCAGCAGAAAATCATACTCCCGCCCTGACTGTACATCCGACAGTTCAAAGAAGCAATGCAGCTGCTCCATCCGTTCCCGCAGCTGACTCTCCACTTTACAACCGTTGGCCACATACCGTTCAAAAGTCGGAGAACGCATAATATAGCGGCAAAGATTCATCGCACAGCGCTGCAGCTCCCCGATGGTAATATAGTCCGACTCCAGTCCTTCCATAATATCATTGGGGTAGGAAGCGGCATCGTCGGTTACCATATACACATCGTTCTGCGCCCGAACCATCGCCTTGATTTTATGGGTGTCTCCCGGCATATTTTCCGCATCGTTGATCTTTGCCCACCAGTCGGTCATGACAATGCCGTCATAGCCCCATTCACCACGCAGAATGGTTGTGTTCAAATCATAGTTGCCTGCATTCCAGAAGCCATTGGTAGGATTATATGTGGTCATAATCGTGGTTGCATGCCCCTGTTTAACACACATTTCAAAGGCTTTCAGATAAATTTCACGAATCGCCCGCTCGGAAATGACCGAATCCGCTTCTCCTCGGCCGATTTCCTGGTTGTTGGCGATAAAGTGTTTAATGGTCGCCGTCGCATGAGACTGCCCGATACCCTTTACAATCGCACAGGCGATGCTACCGGTCAGATATGGATCCTCTGACAGATATTCAAAATTCCGGCCATTAAGCGGATGCCGGTGAATATTGATGCCCGGCCCCAACAGCGCATCGATATGATAAGAACACATCTCTACGCCTTCATATACAAACAGTTCTTCGATCAGCGCGCTATTCCAGGTGCAAGCCAGCAGCGTGCCGTTGGGCAGGCTGGAGGCTTTATCGCCATCGTCCAGACGCAGACCCGACGGGCCGTCGGTCGTACAACAGACCGGGATGCCGAAGTGCAGCAACTGATCTGTCACCCCGCCGAATGCACTGCCTGTTCCGGGGGTAACCTTGGGGCTGCACATTCCTTCGCCCAGCACAATTGCCGCCAGATCCGCCGTGGAGAACTGTGCGACAAAATCCTCCATTGTATGCCGGCCGGTTTGCACATCTATCAGTTTAATGCCTTTGTCTCCGGTCTGGGTCAGCGTCTGCGGTCGGTTCTCCCGAATCCGTTTCAGCAGATCTACCGTCCGCTTCGGAACCGGTTCATATTCCATCTGATAGCTGCCGTCCGGCTGGCGAACCGGATGCATCCGCTCAAAATCCTTAATCGGCGCCAACGCCTCCTGCAGCCGCTGTGTCACGAGCAATTCCTCTATTGTATATCTGTATGCAATTTTCGCGCTGCGCACATCGGTGCCTACATAAATACCGTAATCCCCGGCCTCCAAAACATAACAAGATTTATGGCCGGTGATCCCACTGTCATCATAAGACGCCATAGCCGCAACCGGGAACGAAATATGCAGCGTCTGGCTCTCACCGGGCTGCAGCGTGTCGGTCTTCTGATATGCAATCAGTTCCCGCAGCGGTTTGCCCAGCTTGCCCTGCGGCGCGCCGAAATACACCTGTACAACCTCTTTGCCGCTGTAGGACCCGGTATTGGACACCTCCGCCGTTACCGTAATCGTCCCGTCAGCCGCAGATACATCCCGGGTATCCACATGAAACGTCGTATAAGACAGGCCAAAGCCAAACGGATACACGACCTGTTCTTTCGCCACCGTTTCAAAATAACGATAGCCTACATAAATGTCTTCCTGATAAAAATTTTCGACCTTACTTCCAAAATTGCTGTGCGCCGGATAAACGTCCATACTGCACGCAATGGTGTCGCTGAGCTTGCCGCTGGGGGTCACATCGCCGCACAGCAGATCGGCGGCGGCATTGCCGCCCTCAAAGCCGCCCTGCCAGACATACAGCAGCGCGTCGATATCCAGCTCCTGCACCCAGGGAGTATGCATGATATTTCCGGTATTTAATACAACGCAGACTTTCTCGAAATATTTGCGGACTTTTTTGAGCATATCCAGTTCAGTATCCGTTACCCGCAAACTGCCCGGTCCGTCGAAATTATCCTTATCCTCGCCGGCTGTACGCCCGATAATCACCAACGCCACATCAGACTCTGCCGCTGCCTGCGCTACCGTCTGCTCGTCCAGCGGCATCTCCTCCTGCGACCAGGGTTCTTTCGCCCAGCCTTCGCCCTTTTCAAACGGATGCTCCGCTACCCAGGCTTTATAAAGAGCCGTCAGCTTTTCATTTAGCCGGATCCCGTCCTTTTTCCGCAGGCTGTCCGGAATATTGGTTACATACTCCACATTGACCATGCCGCCCGATCCGGTGCCGCTTTTGTAATAATGAAACTGAATTCTGCCAAATACAGAAACGATCTGCCCCTTTTGAAACGGCAATACCTGCTTATTGTTTTTTAGCAGCACCGCGCCTTCTGCCGCCGCCGTTCGCGCAAGCCGCGCCACCTCCGGCAACGGTCCGGGCTTCAGATTACCCAACGTATATCCGGCAACCGTTCTGTCAACCTTGCCCATATGTATACCTCCTTGAAAAAATCCGAGCCGAAAACCGGCTCGGATGATCCTGTCTGGTCGAGGCGACAAGATTTGAACTTGCGGCCTCTGCGTCCCGAACGCAGCGCTCTACCAAACTGAGCCACGCCTCGACATCTATTATGTTTTTTACGACTTTTTAGATTATATTGTATATCTTTGAAAAAGTCAATAGTTTTTTATGCCCATTTTTATTTTCTTATATAGATGATTTTCTGTTATATTCATCAATTGCAGTATTTTCCGGTTTATGTTATACTAAGTATAACATTTAATAATTTTTTATGCAGATTCGGACACCCTATTGGTAATATCCCCCTGCAAGGAGTTGTATAGAACATGCGGAAAACCAAGATCATTTGCACGCTGGGGCCTTCCACCGACAACGAAGCTGTTTTAAAACAGTTGATGCTGGCCGGCATGAATGTCGCCCGTATCAATTTTTCTCACCAGACCCATGAAATACAGCAGAAACGAGTGGACATGATTAAAAAGCTCCGGGAAGAGTTAGGGCTACCCGTGGCGCTGCTGGCCGACACCAAAGGGCCGGAGATCCGACTGGGTGCTTTCTCCACAAAAAAAGTGACGCTGAAAGAAGGCCAGCAGTTTACATTAACAACCAAAGACATTGTCGGCGATCAAACCCGGGCGTCGATCTCTTTTCCCGGATTACCGCACGACGTAACGCGCGGCGCGCATATTCTGATTGACGACGGCCTGATCGATATGGAGGTTCAGAGCGTTTCATCAACGGATATTTCCTGTAAAGTCATTAACGGCGGCGATGTTTCTGCGCGAAAGGGTATCAATGTCCCCGGCGTCAAGGTATCCATGCCGTTTATCAGCCCTGCGGACAGGGCTGATATCCGCTTCGCGGTAGAAAATGATTTTGATTTCATCGCCACCTCCTTCACCCGCACCGCGGCAGACGTTGAGTTAATCAAAGAAGAGTTGGAGCGATTAGGCTGTAAAACCATGCGGATCATCGCCAAGATCGAAAACCGCGAAGGCGTTGAAAACGCTGAAGAAATTTTAAAATCATCTGACGGACTGATGGTTGCCCGCGGTGATCTGGGTGTGGAAATTCCGTTGCAGGAAATCCCGATGATTCAGAAAAAGCTGATTAAAGAAGCTTATCTGGCCGGCAAACAGGTGGTTACCGCAACACAGATGTTGGAATCGATGATTCAAAATCCCCGTCCTACCCGCGCCGAGGCCACCGACGTTGCCAATGCCGTTTACGACGGCACTTCGGCGATTATGCTCTCAGGCGAAACGGCTGCCGGGCAACACCCGGTGGAGGCGGTCAAAACCATGGCGCTGATTGCGGCCGTTACGGAATCAGATATTGATTATAAAAAGCGGTTCCGCATGGCAAATCACACCAACCTGTGCAACGTCACAGACGCAATCTCCCACGCAACCTGCGCCGCCGCACACGATCTGAATGCTGCGGCAATCATTACCGTTACCAAATCCGGCAGCACCGCGCGGATGATTTCCAAATACCGGCCGCAGACCGATATCATCGGCTGTTCGCCCGACCCGAAGACCGTACGGCAAATGAATATGTCCTGGGGGATCTCCCCCATCCTGGTCGCAGAAGAGAATACTACCGAAATGCTGTTCTCCCACGCGGTACAGTCCGCACAGGCGGCCGGCATGCTCAAAGACGGCGATTTAGCGGTCATTACCGCCGGCGTGCCCCTGGGCAAATCCGGCACCACCAACATGCTGCGGGTACACGTTGTCGGCGAAAATATTTAACAATAAGTTGCATCCATGATCTTCATGGCACTGCCTATTTTAATAAACAGCATATATAAGACGTTTATTGTTAATCGGCCAGTATTTTAATCTACTGGCCGTCGTTTTTGTTATGATGGAAGCCACCGGCTCTGCCGGCAAAGACATTTGACGCTTTAAGCATCAAGCAAAGCGAGTTCGGATAAACAATAAAGATGCCTAAGGTGACAAATAATCAAATCATGGGCGATGCACCTTTTTCAGGGCGGCAGGCCGTTGATGCAAGTGAAAAAATATGCAAGTGTTTCTTAAAAAGCTCGCCGGTACCAGGCACTTTCAGAATTTAGCCAAACCACCAGCTAAATGAACTTGCCAAGTAAAAATAGACAGTAAAAGCCGCCAATGATTTAACCTCTGGTTTGGGCCTGTATCGGCCAGAGGGTGTAATGAAGGTTGTTGAATAATAAAACTCTTGATAAACGGAGGCTATCCCTGGCGGATTTTAAATCAAAATCTATTCACATGATTTTTTCTTTTCCGGCATATTTTCCTTCAGCTCGTAG
>CALWVC010000027.1 GCA_944384865.1 uncultured Clostridia bacterium | reverse complement strand
AAACTCGAACAACGTCAACAAAGCAATTCACGTGTTTACAAATTTTCTGCTGTTGTGCCAAACCTTGCAGAATTCGTTCTTTTTAATTTGTGCATTCTATATAGTTTTTTTGCGAAAAAATAGGCAATATGATTTCATCCATTACAACTGCTCCGGCATCGGCGCCAGCAGGTCCGGCCGCTTACGCTGTGTATTCAACAAACTCTGCTCTTTGCGCCACGCCGCAATCTTCGCATGATCGCCCGACAGCAAAATTTCCGGCACTGCCCGGTCCTGCCACACCGGCGGACGGGTATACTGCGGATACTCCAGCAACCCATTATAATGGCTCTCATCCTCGTAACAAACGCTGCTGGCCAACACGCCGTCTACCAGCCGGGCCACCGTGTCCGTCAGCACCAGCGCCGGCAGCTCTCCGCCGGTCAGCACATAATCGCCGATGGAAATTTCCTCGTCGCACAGCTTGTCCAGCACCCGCTGGTCCACGCCTTCATAATGCCCGCACAAAATCGCAATATGCGGCAATTTGGAAAGCTGCACTGCCCGGCGCTGGGTCAGCGTCTGCCCCTGAGGCGACATATAGATCATGTGCGGCCGGCTGCCGCTTTGCGTACAAATCGCATCGAAACACGCGTCGATCGGCTGCGGCGTCATGACCATACCCATCCCGCCACCGTAAGGCGCATCGTCCGTACGGTGATGTTTATCCGCGGTATAATCCCGAATATTGTGACAGAAAATTTCCAGTTTGCCTGCCGACACCGCCCGACCGATGATACTGGCATGCACATAATTCTCACACAGCTCGGGGAAAATGGTCATGATATCAATGCGCATCGTCAAAAATCCCCTTTATCGGGCGCAGCGTAACCCGCTGCGCGTCAATATCCACCTCTACGATCACATCCGGAATTGCCGGAACCAGAAATTCGCCCCGGTCGTTACAGACATGCCAGACGTCGTTGGCGCCGGTTTTGGAGACCTCTTTAAGCGTTCCCAGCACTGCGCCGGTATCTGCATCATACACTACACACTCCAGCAGATCCTGCACGAACCAGCCGCCGGCCGGCAGCCGCACATCCGCCCGGTCAATATACAGCACCGCACCGCGCAGCCGCTCCGCCTGCTCGATGGTGGTTACCCCTGCCAGCTTCAGCAGCACAATGTTACCGTGTACTCTGGCGGACAACACCGAAACCGCGGTGCCTGCCCGATCTGTATACAGTGTTTTAAAGCGGGTCAGAAATGCCGGCGTGTCACACCAGGGCTGCACCCGCAGCTCTCCCGCAATCCCGTGGGTTCCAACCACCTTGCCGGTTTCAAGATATTGCTGTTTCATGGATTCTCTCCCCTTGCAGAATGGTATTCTTGCGTGTCAGATTGCCACGCACCTGAAAATCAACTGCTACCGACCAACATGTGCGTAGTCATTCTTATGCAAAAACAAAGAACTGAAAAAAGCTTTCAAACACCGGTCATGAGGTTTCACAATGTCCGACTCGCGCCAAGCAGGCCCCGAATCGGTTTCATTCCACCCATATAACTGCGCATTCTCTGTCACTTTCTGTCGGTTTTCAAACCCCCGACCGCTGCCTGAATACAAAAAGAAGCCGAACATTTCAACATGCGGCTTCCTTTGGCTTCAGTCGATCTCGACCATGATCTTTTGATTGTTACGCGTGGCAACGGCACGCATAACCACGCGGATGGCCTTGGCGATTCTGCCCTGTTTTCCGATCACCCGGCCCATATCCTCGGCCGCAACGTGCAGATGATAGGCCACGACCCCTTCTTCATCCGGTTCGTCTACCGAAACCGTTACCTGATCCGGCTGCGTAACCAAACCCTGTGCCAGCGCCTTTAAAAGCTCCTGCATCACACTGTCGTCCTTTCTGTTTTAAAGAATCTCGCTCTTTTTCAAAAGCGCCTTAACAGTATCAGTGGGCTGTGCGCCGTTTGCGATCCATTTTTTCGCCTTTTCCGCATCGATCTTAATCTCAGCGGGATCGGTCAGCGGATTATAATATCCGATTTCTTCGATGAACCTGCCGTCTCTGGGATATCTGGAATCAGCGACCACTACCCGGTAAAACGGTGTTTTCTTCGCGCCCATCCGGCGCAGTCTGATCTTCACTGCCATTTCTGTTTCACCTCCGAAATAAACAATTTAAATCTATAGCATTCAACGGCAAAACGCCGTGAAAACCCTGTTTAAAACCCCAGGCCGCCGGGGCCGCCCATACCGCCGGGCATACCCATGCCGCCAAAGCCCCTGCGGCGTTTTTTGCCGCCTTTTCCATTGAGCTGTTTAAACATTTTTTTCATCTGCTCATACTGCTTGAGCAACCGGTTGACATCCTCAACCTGCATGCCGCAGCCTGCGGCAATGCGCCGCTTGCGGGAAGGATTGATGATTTCCGGACGTGCACGCTCCGCGGCGGTCATCGAATAAATAATCGATTCCACCCGGATCAACTGCCGATCGTCGATATCAACGTCTCGCAGTTGCTTGCCAACACCGGGAATCATCCCCAACACCTGTTTCAGCGGCCCCATTTTTTTGACCTCCTGAAACTGCGCCAGCAGATCGTTCATATCAAAGCTGTTTTGCTTGAGTTTCTTTTCCAGTTCGGCGGCTTTTTTATCGTCCAGCGCCTGCTCGGCCTTTTCAATCAGCGACATCACATCGCCCATTCCCAAAATCCGCGACGCCATACGCTCCGGATGAAATTCCTCCAGATCGTCCAGCTTTTCACCGGTACCCACAAATTTAATGGGTTTTCCGGTGACCGCACGCACAGACAGTGCCGCGCCGCCTCTGGTATCGCCGTCTAACTTTGTCAGGATCACCCCGTCGATGCCCAACGCCTCATTGAAGGATTTCGCAACATTGACCGCATCCTGACCGGTCATGGCGTCTACCACCAGCAAAATCTCGTTTGGCTCCACCGCCGCCTGCAACCGCTTCAGCTCATCCATCATCTGTTCATCAATATGCAGCCGGCCGGCCGTATCAATGATCACATAATCATTACCGTGATCCCGAGCGTGTTTCATTGCATGCTCTGCGATTTTTTCGGGCTTTTCGGCGCCCATTTCAAACACCGGAACCCCTGCCTGCTCACCGACAATTTTCAACTGAGAAATCGCCGCCGGTCTGTAAATATCGCAGGCTACCAGCATCGGACGATGTCCTTTTTTCTTCAGCAGCTTGCCCAGCTTTGCAGAATGGGTGGTTTTACCGGAACCCTGCAAGCCGCACATCATGATGACCGTCGGAATCTTCGGCGCGGTATTCAATCGCGCCGCCGCGCCGCCCATCAGCGCCGTTAATTCTTCATTAACGATCTTGACCACCATCTGCGCCGGCGTCAGGCTCTCCATCACCTGTTCGCCGATACAGCGTTCAGTGACCTTATTGGTAAAATCCTTGGCGACCTTATAGTTGACGTCAGCCTCCAGCAGCGCCAGACGCACCTCCCGCATGGCGTCTTTTACATCCTGTTCGGTCAGCCGGCCCTTGGACCGGATCCGTTTAAACGCCGCGGCAATTTTATCAGACAGCCCTTCGAATGCCAATGATTTTACCCCCTTTCAAGCAGTTGCTCTGCTAACAGTTTGATCTGCTCACCGGTTTGCGCCGGCTCGGTTACCTGCTGCGCCAGCTGTGCGATTTGCGCCGCCTTTTCAGACGCCGCCGCCAGCCGGCCACACAGCCCCAGCCGCTCTTCGCAGCGCAGCAGCTTGCGCTGCGCACGACAGATCAGATCGCGCACCCCCTGCGGCGTGATTGCTTCGTTTTCAGCGATCTCAGACAACGAAAAATCTTCATCATAATAACAGGTCAACACCCGCTGCTGTTTATCGGTCAGCAGGCCGCCGTAACAGTCCAGCAGTTCGGCGATTCGCAGATTCTTCAATGCCATGGTCTTGCCCCTCAAGCCATCTGTAAAGTATTTTTGCTTTATACCTGCTTGATTATAACAGCAGCAACCGGAAATGTCAAGTGTTTTTTCCGCTTTTCTGAAAACGCCGCCTGCAAAACCAACGGAGAAGCGGGCCAGGAACGTCTCCTGACCCGCTTTATACTGATTGCTTTCCGCCGCTGCCCACACTTCACTATAGTAATCCGATGCATTCATATTGCCTGAAGGTGTATCCACGCAGCAGACAAAACACCCACTGAAACTGCAAACACAGAAGAATATGCGTTTTTGGCGATCATTCCATAACAGTGGATTAATGCCTGATTTTTGCGCAAAAATGAAAGCCCGTCTATATGTGAACACCCCGCGCCATTTTTTCATGGAAACCCGCTTTGGTCTATCGGCCCAACTGTTTTCGAAGAACAGGTGCGTCTAAAATCTCTGCCCGTTCATCTATCCTATGAATCTATAAGGCACAATAACATAATAGATACCACAAATCCACAAAAATTTGGTATAATCGCAGAAATTCGTTTTCGTTCCCGCAAATTTGGTCTATGTATTGCGTCCAACGCAAAAATCTGATATAATAACCGCAAAGAGGTTATGATCCGCTGCGCGTGGCATTATAAGCACGTTGCTCGCCGCCAGGGCGGCAACCGCAAACATATGCAATTATACTAGCCGTTATCTCGGCAACCGCAACAGGAGGAATGCATCATGTCAGTTTGGAACCCATGGCACGGCTGCACCAAAATCAGCCCCGGCTGTCTGCACTGCTATGTATACCGAACTGACGCCTTACATGATAAAGACGCCTCTCGTGTGGTCAAAAATCGAACCTTCAACCTTCCGCTGCAAAAAAAGCGCGACGGTACATATCGACTGCAGCCGGACAGAGACGGTTTGATTTATACCTGCTTTTCCTCCGACTTTTTTCACGAGGCGGCAGACGACTGGCGCCACGAAATCTGGGACATGATCCGCTTGCGGCAGGACGCAACCTTCCTGTTTGTCACCAAACGCATCCATCGTTTTGCCGACTGTATTCCTGCCGACTGGGGCGATGGATATAGCAACGTCCACATCGGCTGCACCGTTGAAAATCAGGATCGCGCCGACTACCGGCTGCCGCTTTTTCTAAACGCGCCCATCCGCCACCGGACAATCATCTGCGAACCGCTTTTGGAACAAATCAATTTATCCGCCTATCTGTCGGATGCTGTCTGCCAGGTCATCGCCGGCGGCGAATCCGGCGAAGCGGCCAGACCCTGCGATTTTTCCTGGGTGCTCAGGCTGCGCGACCAGTGCACAGCCGCCGGCGTGCCGTTTCAGTTTAAACAAACCGGTGCGAATTTTATCAAAGACGGTCACTGTTACCGAATTCCCCGACGGCTGCAACATAGTCAGGCCCGCCGGGCAAACGTCGATTATCGATTTTGTTAAAATCCGCATGCTGTATGCGATGCTCGCTTTATAAATCTTATCTTCTTATTTCGTTTTTTTCTTTGAATTTGTGGAATTGGATTATATAATTAAAAAGGAGCTTGCCTTTTATGTCGGAGACACAGCCCAAAAAGCTTTTGATCATCAACATTCTGGATATTTTGAAAAAATATACCGATGAACATCATCGGATCAGCCAAAAGGAAATCGCCAATATTTTGCAGAAAGAATATAACATGACTGCGGAACGGCGCGCTATCAAACGCAATCTGATGATGCTGTTGGACTTTGGCTATGATCTGCGTTATGCAAAAATTCAGCGTATCAACAGCAAAGGAGTTCAGGAAACGGTTTATTACGACTGGTATCTGAAACGCGATTTCAGCGACCTGGATCTGAAACTGATCATCGACGGGCTGTTGATCTCCAATAAGGCGCCGGCCGATACCCGCAACAACATCATTGAAAAAATCAAAAAACTCTCCAACAATTATTTTCACGCCGCTACCCATATTTGCACGCCTCGGGAAAACACGCTGCCGGTGAGCCGATTGTTCGACAATCTTGAACTGCTGGAGCACTCTATACAGCTCGGTCATCCGGTCTCTTTCTGTTGCAATACATACGGTGCTGATCACCAATTGCATCCGGTCCTGAACAACGACGGATCGGTTCAAAGGCTTTCTGTGATCCCACATACTATCGCAGCTGTAGCCGGAAGATATCTGCTGATCTGCAGTCAGCCGGATCATGATAACCTGTTCAGCTATCGGATTGATTTAATGTCTGATATTCTGGCTGATGAATCTTTTGTTCCTACAAAAGCAGATAAGCTTTACACACTGCAAAGCGTATGTTCACTGTCTGACGCGATACAGCCGTTGGAGGGAGAGTTAATCCATCTGCAAGTTCGGGTGACCACACGTTTTTTAGACGAACTGACTGAACGATATGGTATATTACCCGCCGTACACCGGGTAGATGAAGAGTGGTCGGAGATTTCGGTTGTTGTTAATGCACATGCGGCGGTAAGCTGGGCGCTGAAATACAGCAGCGATGTGGAAGTATTGCAGCCGGAAAGCCTGCGAGCACAGATTCGGGATGCCGCTAAGCGGATTGAGAAAAAATATCAATAGCAACGTCATTTTATTCCAGAATACGATTGTATAATCGTATTCTTCACCGTATATTTATCAAATTATATAAATCAGACTTTATTTTATTTGTTTAAAATATATAATATGCATATATTTATAAAATTGATTTGACAAGCTGTCGGAGATATGTTATAATTTCGACATCGTTAATATTACGCTATTAAGCAATGATGCTTCTGCGGTGCGCCGCGGGTGTTGTTGCTTATTTTATTTTATGGACTTCTGACAGTGTTTTAAAATACCATATTGTCATTGACAATATGGTATTTTACATGTTTTCGATTGCCGTTTTTAAAGCAGGAAAATGTGTTTATAAGGCTCTGTAAAGCGAATCATAACCCCGCGGTGTGATCCCGCGAGTTCTCCTTTTTTCTTCTTTTGCCATCGAGGTTTTTTTGTTTAATCTGTGGTCGCGATCACTTTGCGGCCTCTTTTTCATTTTGCCCGCCGTATAATAACAACTGCCACGTGATCGGTTTTAATCAGATCCACATACCTTTAAATCCAAAAAATTTCAACCTTTTGCATCACAGCTGCACTATATATACGAACGTCCAAAACGGGAGGATTGTCATGGACCAGCAGACTGCCGACCGGCTGATCACCGGTTACCTGACAAAACTATACGGGTTTGCGCTCTCCAAAACCCAAAACATTGCAAAAGCCGAAGAACTGGCTGCCGCCATAACGCTGGAGGCTTACGACGCTTTGCTGCACCGGGAAAATATCTGTAATCCTGACGGTTATATTTATCAAGTTGCCCGACATGTATACGCCCGGTATATCGCTGGCAAATCCAAAAACGCCCGCTGCGGTTTTGACGGACAGTTTGCGGATCCCACCGATTTTACCGTGGATCTGGAGCAGCTGCAGATCCAGCGGCTGCTGCGCCGGGAAATCGCTTATCTGTCCAACATCCAGCGGCAGATCGTAATCGCCTATTACTACGACCGGCTCAAAGTCAAACAGATCGCAGCGCAGACCGGATTATCCGAAGGGACGGTAAAATGGCATTTACACGACGCCAAAAACAGTTTAAGGAAAGGGTTGGATCAAATGAGAACTATGGGGAATTTAGGTATACAACCGATCACATTTTGTGACATGGGAGATTCCGGTAATGCCGGCGATAAAGGTGATACCCGTGATTTTCTGGCCAGACGTCCGACGCAGAACATCGCTTATGCCGCTTATCACGCGCCCAAAACCATCCATGAAATCGCGCAGGAACTGGGCGTATCGCCACTGTTTGTTGAAGATGAAGTACAAGTCCTGGAAGAGTACGGGTTTATGGACAAACAGCCTGGCGGTAAATATCTGACCAACATCTATATTACAGAGCCTACCAAAGAATTAGATGAGCAAATGCATCACCTGTTGTGTCATTATGCAGATATTTTGTGTGAACGGTATGTTCCCCGGGTCATCGAAACGCTGGACCGGCTTGATCCCGCCGGGTTCTATATTCCCGGCAACGACCGCAATCTGCTGCTATGGTCGGTCATCCCCTATTCCATCGGCTATCGCCTGCATGTTGACAAAGGCGTTTCAGCCGCCGCCTTTTCGGTCAAACGGCCGGACGGCGGAGATTATATCGCGTTTGCCTGTTTACAGTCAGGTTACCGAACCGATTTTGATCAGGACAAATACAACATCTGCGGTGATATGACCCGTGCCGGTAAATATCCATGGCATTCCTGGCAGATCAACACCTATTATGACAACAGGCCTGGCGACTGGCGGGAAAATCTCTATAGCGATTATGACGCATTATATGAATTTTATACCGGCCGCCTACCGGAAGCCGACGCCAACCTGGATAAATACCGGCGTCTGTATGAAAAAGGTTATCTGACTGAAACCAAACAGGTCAATCTGATCGTTATACAGGACGACAATACCGGATGGGCCGGCAACAATGCTTTTACAAAAAAACTGCCGGGGGCAGACGACGAACTGCAGCAGTTGAGCGATCAGCTGGATCAGAAGGTGTATACGCTGCAAAAAGATCATTATCCTGCACATATGCAACCGCTGACCAGAATCCAGTGTTCCAACATGCTGACTTCCAACGGTATCCGCGCCAGAGTGCTGGAACAACTGGTGCAGACCGGCGTGCTGCAACTGCCGTCCCAAACGCAACAACCGGGGCTGACCACGCTGCTGTTCAGCGACGTGCTACCCAAATAAAGAACAGCAATACAGACCATATCGCCTGCATACCGCCCGCCGGGAGGAATTCTCCCGGCGGGCTTGGTCATTTTATCTAACCGGATCGCCAATTTTTCATACAATCAGCCGACGCTTTTCAGATTGTCTTTTCGCCGGCGCTGATATACAATAAAACAAACCCAGTGAAAGGCGGGATATGGATGTATGATCAAACCTTAGCGGATTTTCCGCGGCTGCCCGCAGAGCAGGGCGACGCGCCGCGGATTCAGCGGGCGATCAGCGCAACTGCGCACGGCGTGCTGTATGTTCCCAAAGGGATTTATCTGCTTGCCGAGCCGATCCGAATCACCAATTTCTGCTCGCTGTTGCTGCATAAATCAGCGGTTCTGCGCGCACAGGCTCCGATGGATTTCGTCGTCTGGTATGACGGTGGGCCGCGCTATCAAAACCTGCTGATGCAGGATGAAACCGGCGCGCTATTTGACGATCTGAACCTGTTTATCTCCGGCGGAGAAATCGACGGCAACGGGCTTGCAAGCTGCCTGTGCATCAATAACTACCACCACTTCACCCTGCGGGATATGGCGCTGCGCAACGGCAAACGATACGGTCTGCGGGTCGGACAGACCGGCTACGGTTTTGAACTGATCGCGCATAATATTTACTGCCGCTGCACCATGCCGGGGCTGGCCGGAAACGTGGGGATTAGCTCTAAAGAGGGCGACAGCCATTACACCGACTGCATCGTGGTGGACTATACCACCGGCATCGAATTGTTAGGCGGCGGCGCCAACCGCCTGACCCGCTGCCATGTCTGGGGCGGCGTCATTCCGCCGGCAGCGCCGGGGCGACCGCCGGAAATGTTGGAAAACTCAGTTTGCTATCGGCTTTCCAGCGGCGACGCACTGCTGCGGGACTGTTATGCCGACACCGGAAAAACCGGCTTTGAGGTCGTTGAAAACGCGCGACTCCTGGGCTGTGCCTATTATAACAACTACGACTTCAAGCTGGATGACGTCACCGTGATTCATCAGACCGGCGGCGAGCTACTGGTCACAGACGGTTATTTTTCCAAAACCTCGCCCCGCGCCCGGATGTACAGCGGCACTGGGCAGGTCCGATGGCAGAACAATACGTATATCGGCGGCCTGACGCCGCCGGACACATACGAAACTACAAACGGCCGAAAGCAGCTTTGAGGCTGCTTTCGGCCGTTGTTCTGTACGCTGCCGGAATCACCGTCCGCCGCCCGCATTGCCGGGTATATCCCCATCAAGCATATTTGCGCCGTTTATGCCGAAACCTTTGCCTGCAGTTGTTACTATAGAAGACTGGATAAAGGTCGCAGCGCTGCTGCCACCGGTATATAAGCCGCCCTCATAAACGCCGTCCAGCGACGGTGCGGTGGAGCTGCCGCCGGTATATACCGTATAGCTTTTATCACTCTGCAAACCGGGCGTAGACAGCAAAATGGTCTGATATTGTTTGGGCGGCGCAACGGTAGCCACCTCGTTGCCCTCTGCATCCTGCACACTGAAAACCGTGTTCGAAACCGCCGGTGTGCTTAAAGTAATCAACACCGTGTTCTGCGTCGTCCCGGCGGAAACGTTCTGCGCCATATCCGCGCTGCCTGTGCCAATCAACATCCCGCCGGTGATCACAAACACGCCGTCATAATCGATTGTGCCGTTGCCGCTGTCTGTCGGGCCGTATACGATCACGGTGCCGCCGGAAATATAGACGCTTCCATTCGCGTCTAATCCATCCCCAGAGGCGTCAACCACCAGATAACCGCCGCTGATCGTCAGCTTCTGATCATTACCCGACGCAAAGCTGTTCTGTCCCGGCCGGCCGTTGATCGAAGAACTGTCTTTACCGCCTGCGATGTTCAGGCCGTCGTCTGACGCCTGCACGCTGATATTTCCGTCACTGATTGTGATCTGCGCGCTCTCCAGCCCCTCATAGCTTTGAGAAATCTGGATGACCCCGTCGCTGATCTCCAGCGATGAATCGGCATGTATACCGTCGTCTCCGGAAGAAATCTCAAAGCTGCCGCCGCTGATCTTAATATAACCGTTGCTGTGAACGGCGTCGTCGGAACAGTCCAGCGTATATTCACCGGCTTTCACCTGAATCCCCTGCGTTGCCTTCAGGCCTTTTGCGCTTTGACCATCCTCTGTTTCGGAAGAATTCTGCTGCCACATACCAAACCCGCCAAACTGACCGACATTGCCGGCGGTGCTGCTATTGATGCTTCCGCCGCCGGTATGAATCTCATAAAAACCATCGCTGACCGTCAGTGTATTCGCACTCTGAATACCGTCTGCACCGGCGACAATGGTATAGCTGCCGCTGTACAGACGCGCCTGACCTTTTTGCGTATCGGTATCATAAGTTGTTTTCATGCCGTCTCCGTCACAGATGATATTGACAGTGCAGCGCTGCAAAGCCAGCAAATCCCGCCCGATCAGCCCATCGTCCACACTGGTGACAGACAACGTTGCGTCAGTAATTTTCAAATCATCCTCGCTGGTAACGGCGTCGTTATAATTGGCGTTGATTTCCAGTGTGCCGCTGCCATTGATGGTCAGATCCTCCTGGCTGTACAGCGCGGCGCCGGGCGCATCATCTCCGGTTGCAGTATAATCCTCTGTATCCTTCAGCGTATTCGTGGTTCCCGCCGGCAGGATCACCACCGTTTTATCTGCGGCTTTCACCCAAATTGCCGGGCCGTCCGACGATTGAACAGATACATTTTCAAGCACCAGGCGCACCAACGCATCCGCTGCGTCAACGATCACGCTCCCATCGAAATTCCCGCTTAGAATATATGTTCCCCTGCGGGTAATGGTAACAACATTCCCGGATATCGCCGCGCCGCCGCCGGATATGGATGCTGTGCTGCCGGAAAGCTGAATCACAGTGGAAGAAGAAGCGCTGTATGCGCTGTTCAGGTCATCTTCGTCAAAATCCTGTATATCCCCAGCGTCATCATCCGTCTGCCCCGCCCAAACAGTTTGTGTCGCATTGCCCGCAGATTCAGAGACAGACATACCGCTGCAACCGGTCAGCAATGTTACAGCCAGCATCAGGCACAGCAACGCCCATACACCCCGATGTCTCATACCAGCGCCTCCTTTAAAGCTGTTCGCTTAAAACGCTGACCCGGCCGCAAATAATCGGAAATTTGCCATTTTGACAGCGAATTTTATCGATCATTTGTTTTTGCTGCCGCGCGTCTG
>CALWVC010000026.1 GCA_944384865.1 uncultured Clostridia bacterium | reverse complement strand
GGATTGATTTTATGCCGGAACATACCGACCAACAGCTATATACCCGCATCCGCTCTGTGATTGTACAGCCATTCACACAGTCGCTTCGGCTGGATTTGCTGTTAGCGCCGTTACTGCACAAGCGCATTGGGCAGGTACTGATCAAGTCCTGCGGTTTATCGCTGCAAATGCCGGCAGCCGACCTGACCGACAAACAGATTTCCCAAATTATACAGGCAATCAAAGGCTTTACATTAACCGCCAACGGCGTGAACGGATTTTCCAACGCCCAGGTTACCGCCGGAGGAATCCAAACAGGCGGGTTTGATCCCGCAACCATGCAATCTAAATTGCAGGCCGGACTGTTCGCCGCCGGCGAAATTCTGGATATTGACGGAGACTGTGGCGGATTTAACCTGCAATGGGCCTTTTCCTCCGGCCGGCTGGCAGGCAGATCGGCGGTGCTGTTATGATTCGAATCAATCAGCTTTCGCTGCCGTTGGAATACACCCCGCAAACGCTGCAAAAAAAGATTTGCCGGCTTTTAAAAATAGATAGCTCCCAAATCCGGGAGCTACGGCTGCTGCGGCGCTCTGTCGACGCCCGCAAAAAAGATCAGATCCGTTTTATTGCATCTGTGGGCGTTTCTGTTCACGGAAACGAACAGGCAATTTTACACCGTTCCGGCTGTAAAACAGCTTGTTTGTTTGACGAAGTTCCCTACTCGTTTCCGGCCTGCTCCGTCAAATCCGTCACATCTCCTGTTGTGGTC
The DNA here is from genome assembly GCA_944384865.1 of uncultured Clostridia bacterium. Classification (GTDB taxonomy): domain Bacteria; phylum Bacillota; class Clostridia; order Oscillospirales; family Acutalibacteraceae; genus RUG14109. The sequence continues at coordinate 11,467 of CALWVC010000026.1, read as the reverse complement.
GGCACAGGACCGGCCGGTTTGTTTTGCGCCTATATTTTAGCCAAATGCGGCCTTGAACCGCTTGTGATTGAGCGAGGGCAGCCGATGGAACAACGGCTTGAAGACGTCCGGCATTTTTTTGACGGCGGTGAACTGCTGCCCGAATCCAATGTGCAATTCGGCGAGGGCGGCGCAGGCACTTTTTCAGACGGTAAATTACAGACCGGTATCAAAGATCCCCGTATTCGTCTGGTATTGCAGGTATTTGCAGAATGCGGCGCACCGCCGGATATTCTGTGGCAGCAGAAGCCGCATATCGGCACCGATAAACTGCGGGATGTGGTCGTTACCCTCCGAAAAACAATTCAGCGTTTAGGCGGCCGGTTTACATTCAACTGCCGGTTGGAAGAAATGCATCTTCACAACCGCCGTCTTTGCGCTATTACGGTTATGCAAAATGGCGCTGCGCGGCAAATATCCTGCGACCGGCTGGTATTAGCGATCGGACACAGCGCGCGGGATACATTTTCGATGCTGTATCAAGGCGGCCTGTCGATGGTTTCAAAACCCTTTGCCGTCGGCGTGCGCATCGAGCATCCCCAGACATTTATCAACCACGCGCAGTATGGTTCACACTTTTATAACCATCCTGCGCTGCCCGCCGCCGATTATAAGCTGGCCGTACATCTGCCGAACAGCCGGGGCGTTTATACCTTTTGCATGTGTCCCGGCGGCCGGGTTGTTGCGGCAGCCAGCGAACCCGGCGGTATTGTTACAAACGGTATGAGTAATTATGCCAGAGACACGCAAAACGCCAATAGCGCTGTTCTGGTGAATGTCACCCCGGCAGATTTTCCTTCTGAACATCCGTTGGCAGGTATTGCGTTCCAGCGCACGATTGAACAGGCCGCCTTTGCAGCTGCCGGACATACCTATCGCGCACCGGCGCAAACCTTTGGCGCGTTTTGCGGTAACCATGCTGCCGGCAGCGATCACAATCCGCCGCCTGTGACGCCTTCTTATCAGCCCGGCGTTACATTTTGTGATCTGCATACCGTTTTGCCGGATTTTATTTGCAATGCCCTGCAACAGGGCATTATCCAGATGGACCGATATTTACATGGTTTCGCATCTGACAACGCGCTATTGACGGCGCCGGAAACCAGAAGTTCTTCTCCTGTACGGCTGCTGCGAGATGAACATGGTTGTTCTTCGATTCAGGGCATCTATCCCTGCGGCGAAGGCGCCGGTTATGCCGGCGGGATCACCTCCGCCGCTGTAGATGGAATCCGTTGTGCCGAACAGTTAATCGACACGTTCACGGAATAGGTTCACGCATGATATTTTAAAAATTCGGTAATAGAAATAGTCTGCCGGCTTTTCCGGACAGGCTATTTTTTCATATGCATGATAATCTGATAAAACAAACCTATATTTCCCGGCATATTGCCGAAATGTTGAATTTTGTAAAAAGTGTCATATATAGCGGCGACATAGACATGTGTTTTGTTTAAAATGAAGTTATAAATTTCCAAAAGAGGTGAAACATATGAAATCATCCATGAACTACATCGGGTGTAACTTACGTAAACTTCGAAAAAAGTTTGATCTATCCATCTTTACCGTTGCAACTGAACTGCAAATGAGCGCACATTATCTTGGCACGATTGAACGCGCAAAGGCAAACCCCTCGATCAAAATGTTAGACCGGCTTGCCGACTACTACCATGTTTCTACAAAATCACTGTTTGAAGGCTGACAAGCAATTACAGGCAAAAAGGGGCGCTTCGGTTGAAGCGCCCCTTTAAAAATATATCTTTACGGTTGTCTACCTGTTCCGATATATACATCATTTTTATCGCGATTGATTGGTTTTGCAAGCAGATGAAATGTAATACAATGGCAAGGGCACTGCAAATCCATCTCATATTGTTCTTTGCACCCTCTGTAGGTGAAATCGCCGCCACAGCGAATGACCTCGCACCATGTAAACAGCTCCGTCATCATGCGCGGGCAAAAGCCGGCGGGACATTCATATTCAAAAACAAACCGATCGCCCTTTTCCAGTCCAAGTCGGCAATTTCGAGCCATCCCCTCCTGCACCGTAATTTCAAATCCCCAATCTTCAATCATCCATTTTTGCATAACGGTTCTCCCCTTTCACGATATGCAAACCATGCCGTATCTTCCGAAATAAAGTCAGTTTTTAAGCCAGCTTATTCTTTAACAATGCCGGCGAAATTTGCCATGATTTTTTTTGTTCCGCCATTATCGAAGGCAATTTCCAGCATATTGTCATTCCCCATCGCCGTGACCTTCAAAACCATTCCAGCTCCAAAGGTTTTGTGAAACACCCGGTCACCCGCCGCAAAAACAGTTTGCGAAACCTGCGACTTTGTTGTTTTCGGCTGATAAAATGCGTTGTGATAATCTCGATGTGCTGTTTTGGATTTTACAACACCGCCAGAACCAAACACATCGTCAAACGCGCTTGGAACACGATCAATTTCTACACAGCTCGCCGGCAGCTCACCAATAAAACGAGACGGTCGGTTTCGGCTGGTATTCCCAAACAGCATCCGACTCTGCGCATTCACCAGATATAAATTTTTCTTCGCCCGGGTGATGCCTACATAAGCCAGCCGGCGCTCTTCCTCCAGTTCCTGCTGCCCTGCAAAAATACTCTGACTACCAGGAAAAATCCCATCTTCCATGCCGGCCAAAAATACATTGTCAAATTCCAGACCCTTCGCGGCATGCAACGTCATCATCACAACCCGGTCATCCTCTGCATCATAGCTGTCAATATCCGTAATCAGTGCGATCTGCTCCAAAAACCCAGACAGAGAAGGCTCGTCAGTTTCAGCCTCATAACTCAAAATGCTGGACATCAGCTCATTGACATTATTGATCCGATCTTCTGCTTCGGCACCTTCTGCCCGCAGCGCCGTCATATAACCCGATTGATCCAGAACCAGTTCCAACAGTGCATGCACCGACAGTTCCGATGCACGATCGATCAGTTCCTGCATCTTTTTCGCAAACATCTGTAGCTTTGTGGCCGTGCGAGACAGGCCAGCGTATTCATCCGCATGGCTGATCACTTCAAAAAGAGAAACCCCCAGCGTCGCCGCAGCATCTGAGGCCGCGTTGATGGTAGCCGCCCCGATGCCGCGTTTTGGTTCGTTGATGATCCGTTTGAGCCGCAGATCATCCGCCGGATTATTGATAAAGCTTAGATATGCCATCACATCTTTGATTTCCTTGCGCTCATAAAACCGAAAACCGCCAATTATTTTATATGGAACGCCCAGCCGCAGAAACGTATTTTCAATTATGTTGGATTGCGCATTCATCCGATACAACACTGCATGATCCGAAAACCTGCCGCCCGCCCGCACATGCTCCAACACAATGTCCGCAATAAACCGGGCTTCCTCATGTTCATTAGGCGCCGTATGTACCCGCACCTTGCTGCCACCGTCGTTGGCAGTCCACAGTGTTTTGCCTTTCCGGCCGGTATTGTTGGCAATTACCCCGTTTGCAGCATTCAAAATATTGGAAGTGGATCGATAATTCTGCTCCAGCCGGATCACCTTGGCGTTTTTATATTCCTGTTCAAAGCTTAATATATTCTCAATGGTCGCGCCACGAAAGCTGTAAATCGACTGATCGTCGTCTCCGACGACACAAATATTTCGATATTTCTGCGCCAACAGCTTCACAAATACATATTGCGCATGGTTGGTGTCCTGATATTCATCTACCATGATATAACGGAATTTTTCCTGATAATATTCCAATACATCTGCATGTTCCTGAAATAAACGCACTGTATTGGCAATCAAATCGTCAAAATCCATCGCGTCGTTGGCCCGAAGCATTTCCTGATAACTGCAATAAACCCCGGCAATCTGTCTCTTGCGGTAATCGGAGCCTGCTGACGCCATATATTCCTGCTCATCTACCAAAGCGTCCTTCGCGCGGCTGATTTCGTTCAGAATCGACCGGTGCGGCAGCATTTTATCGTCGATATGCAGCTGTTTTTGACACTCCTTGATAACCCGTTTCATATCATCGGTATCATAGATCGTAAAATGAGAAGAATAACCCAGCCGGTCTCCATGCCGGCGCAGAATCCGCGCGCAGGTAGAATGAAAGGTTCCGGCCCAGATCTCGTTGCCGTCCCGCCCCAACATCCGTACCAGACGTTCTTTCAGCTCCCCTGCCGCTTTGTTTGTAAACGTAATGGCAAGAATCTGCCAAGGTGCAGGCGCATCCACACGGATCGACGGCAAAACCGGGAGTTCGCCCGCCTCTGTGCGCAAAAATGCCTCAGCCATAGAACGGTCGGCGTCCGAAAGCTGAAGCCTGTCGCTTTTTTGATAAGCATCTCCATATTTGATCATATTCGCAATGCGGTTGACCAACACTGTGGTTTTTCCACTGCCTGCACCCGCTAAAACCAGGAGCGGGCCGGTAACGCTGGTCACGGCTTCAAACTGCATTGGGTTCATCCTTGAAAATTCTTTTTGAATAACCTGTCTGATCGTATCCTGCAAAATGAATAACCCTTTCTTTTTAACTTCGATAGTCTGACGGTGTGCGTCTGGTAACCTTTTTAAAGTTTTTTATAAAATTCGTGCTGTTATTGAACCCGCACAAAGTCGCAATTTCAGTCATAGATTTATCGGTCGAACGAATATATTCAATGGCTCTGGCAACCCGCGCCTGCGAGATATATTCAAAGGGCGACAAGCCGTTAAAGATTTTAAAAGATGTAGAAAAACACGAGGGGCTCATCAGCGCCACATTGGCCAGATCGTTCAGTTTAATATCCTCACACAAATGTTCTCGGATATAACCGATCACTTTTTTCATCGCACCAGCATCTTTCGACATCGCAATATTCTCCACAGAACTTTTGGCTACATAATCGTAATTTCGCAAAATCTCCACAAATACGCTTTGCAGCTTGATTTTAACCATTAAATCATATGCTTCGGTTTTTTGCGTAAACTCCCTTTCAATATCCAGTAACAAATCATAAATCCGCCGGGTTGTTGAATTCTGACGGTCCAGACGGTTTTCAAAGTTAGCATTGCGCTCAAAAAAGATTTGCAAAAACCCATAATCAATGCCGCCGACGATATTACCCCACAAAAATTCCGGTTCAAACTCAATCACCATATTCAGGATCTGACTGCCCTTATCAACCCGGATGCAATGCCGTTCTGTATTATTAAACAGAAAAACGTCATATGGGCACAGATCATAACTGCGATCCTCTACAATATACCGGCCGGCGCCTGATTTGACGCAGGAAATTTCCAACCGGCGATGGCTATGCGGATCTACATGATAATCGTCTCCCAGGCAGCTGGTATGTAGACTGAGCAGGTCTGTAAGTTCTTCTCGAAAAAATACTTTTTTTGGCATGGTCCATCCCCTCTTTTGCCACTTGGATTTACTCCAAAGAGGTTCAAAAAATAGTTGCAATACTTTGCAAAATAGTTAATGACAAGTATAAAAGATAGCATTAGAATATGGATAACAAGTGAAGTGTCATGCTATGAAGATGCCGTTGTGCAGCTGATTCTCGACAGCAAAACAAACGGTGATATCAAAAATATTATAACGCATTATTTACGGTTAGTAAATCTTTTTTTGAAAGGTTTTGATAAAAATGGTTCATGTTACAGTCTGGAACGAAAATCTTCACGAACAGGAAGAAGGACATATCATCCACAAACATTATCCGGATGGAATACATAACTATATTGCTGGATTTTTGTCAAAGCAGCCGGATCTTACGACCACTACCGCCACGCTTCAAATGCCGGAACACGGTTTGACTAAAGAAGTTCTGAACCAAACAGATGTTTTAATCTGGTGGGCGCATTATGGTCATAACCGGGTCAGTGACGAAGTGGCCGAGCGGGTGCATCAGGCTGTTTTACAGGGCATGGGTTTGATTGTGCTCCACTCCGGTCATTTGTGTAAACCGATGAAATTGTGTCTGGGCACCTCCTGTACACTGAACTGGCGAGACGACGACCGGGAACGTTTATGGTGTTGTAATCCCGGGCATCCTATCGCCAAAGATATTCCTGCCCATATTGAACTGGAACAGGAAGAAATGTACGGTGAGTTCTTTGATATTCCCAAGCCGGACGACATTGTATTTTTAGGCTGGTACAAAGGCGGAGAAGTGTTTCGTTCCGGCGTGACTTTTTCCAGAGGACGCGGTAAGATTTTTTATTTTCAGCCGGGGCACGAGGAATACCCAACTTATCATAACGAATATATTCAAAAGGTTATTACCAACGCCGTATATTGGGCGGCTCCCACGGCACGGCTGCATGAAGAGATCAAATGCGGTCATCCAGATCCACTGGAATAAAACGCCATCTCTTTCACAGCTGCGCAAGCGGATATAAAATAAAATGATACAACGATGCGCAGAAATAAAAGGAGTGTATGTAAATGGCTGAAAAAATCAAGGTCGGCATTATCGGTTGCGGCGGTATAGCCAATGGCAAGCATCTTCCCGCTTTGCAAAAGGAATCTCGTGTAGAAATCATCGCTTTTTGTGACATTATCGAAGAACGGGCACAACAGGCAAAGGAACAATTCGGAACACCAGACGCAAAGGTGTACACTGACTATCGGCAAATGCTCCAGAATCCTGCAATCCAGACAGTGCATGTTCTGACCCCGAACCGGATGCATGCTCCCTGCACCATCGATGCGCTGCACGCAGGTAAACACGTTTTATGCGAAAAGCCTATGGCAAAAACAGCATCGGATGCCCGAAAAATGGTGCAGGCGGCGCAGGAAACCGGCAACATTCTGACCATTGGTTATCAGAACCGTTTTCGTAAAGACGCGCGCTATTTAAAAGCATTGACCGACCGCGGCGATTTAGGTGAAATTTATTTTGCCAAAGCACATGCCGTTCGACGCAGAGCGGTTCCAACCTGGGGCGTATTTACCAACGAATACGAACAGGGCGGCGGTTCCTTGATCGATATCGGCACCCACGCGCTGGATCTGACTTTATGGATGATGGATAATTACCGGCCCAAAGCCGTAATGGGAACCGCATTTAAAAAACTGGGGAAAATTCCACATAACGGCAATGCCTGGGGAGATTGGGATATTGAGCAGTTTTCTGTTGAAGATTCCGCGTTTGGTTATATCACAATGCAAAATGGCGCGGCCATCTTTTTGGAATCCAGCTGGGCGTTAAATACGATGGACGCGGACGAAGCAAAAACAACACTGTGTGGTACAAAGGCCGGCGCCGATATGCGCGACGGATTACGAATCAACACCTGCGATATGGATACGTTGACTACGATCCGTCCCGCACTGGACGGTGAAGGCGTCGCCTTTTTCGACGCATCTAAGCAGCCGGAACCCGCTGATCTGGAATGCGCCTGCTTTTATGATGCGGTCATTGATGGCAAACCGCTGATTGTCAAACCGGAACAGGCGTTGGTAGTCACTGAAATCTTAGAGGCTATTTATCAGTCCAGCCAAACCGGCAAAGCCGTTTACTTTGAATAAACCGGGTGATTGCATATGATTCCGTTGTCTTTACAGCTTTACACGATTCGGCAAACCATGCAACAGGATGTTGCAGCCGGACTAAAACAGGTTTCAGCCGCCGGCTATACCGGCGTAGAGTTTGCTGGCTATTACGATATTCCCGCCGGCGAGATGCGCCAGCTCTTAGAACAAAACCAGCTGCGTCCTGTTTCTTCTCATATTTCACTGGAGCAATTGCAGGACAATCTGGATTTTCATATTAATTATCTGCAACAACTTGGCTGTGATTTTCTGGTTTGCCCGTGGGCTCAGATGGAAAATGTACAGCAAGCGGCGCAGATTGGCGAACAGCTGCGGGCAATTTCGGAACGCTGCGCAATGGCCGGTATCAACCTGGGATATCATAACCATACGCAGGAATTTAAAAAGGCCGAAGACGGACGTTTCCTGTTTGATCATTTAATGGATGCTACCGGCCCATTAGTATTCGCAGAGCTGGATGTTGCATGGATCACCCATGAAAATGTACAACCCATTGAGATTATGCGACATTACGCCGGGCGGATCCCTCTGTTACATTTAAAACAAATCAATGCCGATAAACAGATTGGCAGCTTTAATCAAGGCACCATCGATTTCGGTGAAATCATTAAAGCCGGAAATGTGCTTGGGGTTGAAGAATACATTGTTGAGCAAGACGCGTGCGACGTTTCTTTACAGGATATCAAAGATAATTTTCAACATATACAACAATTGAAAGGAGTTTGATTTTTAATGAAACTGGGTGTGTTGACCGTACCGCTCGCCTCTAAGTCCCTAGAGGAAACACTGGACTATTTAAGCGGTCTGGGGGTTCAATGTGTAGAACTGGGGGCCGGCGGCTATACAAATCCGTGCCATCTGGATGTTCAAAAGGTGGTATCGGATGACGCTGAGGTCGAACGGATCAAAACGCTTTTAGACAAATATCATATGGAGATTTCCGCCCTGAGCGCACACGGCAATCCGTTACATCCTAACAAGGAGTTGGCTGCTTCCTATCACAAACAGTTTAAAGACGCTGTATTAGCGGCAGAACGCTTAGGAATCGACACGATTATTGGGTTCTCCGGCTGTCCCGGCGATTGTGAAACTTCGCAATATCCCAACTGGGTTACCTGCGCATGGCCGGACGACTATGGAAAAATTTTAGAATGGCAATGGGAAGAAAAAATTATTCCCTATTGGAAAGACATGGCCGCATTTTGTCGGCAACACCATATTTCAAAAATTGCGTTTGAGATGCATCCGGGGTTTGCAGTTTACAATGTCGCAACATTGCTGCGGCTGCGAAAGGCCGTAGGTGATTGCATCGGTGCAAACTTTGATCCCTCCCATTTAATCTGGCAGGGTACAAATCCGGTGGAGGCCATCAAAGCATTGCAGGGTGCGATGTTCCACTTTCATGCCAAAGATACCAAAGTCGATGCGGCTAATACCGGTATCAACGGCGTGTTGGATACAGGCCACTATGGCAACGTTTTAGCTCGTTCCTGGGTCTTCCGCACTGTTGGCTATGGATCAGATGAAAAACTGTGGAAAGATATGATGTCTGCATTAGCCGCTATCGGATACGACGGCACAGTCAGCATCGAACACGAAGACAGCTTGATGTCTGTTACCGAAGGCTTGGAAAAAGCCATTCGTTTTATGCAAAACGTCATGATTACCGAAGGCCCGTGTGAAATGTGGTGGGCTTAAAGCGCAGACGACGTTTGCTGATATACAGGCAGCACAAGTGTATGATCCGTTATGCCTATATGACGCAATAAATAACACCAAATATCACAATTAATTAAAACCTTCCTGACAGATTGGTCTCCGTTAGGAAGGTTTTAATTCAAAAAATCTACTGAATGTCAATTTCCCGGGATGACGATGTCTTCCCTGCTTTTTTCGGCATTGTCAACTGCAACACGCCGTCTTTGTAACAACCGGAAATTTTATCGGCTTCAACACCACGGATATCAAAGCTTCTCTCAAACGAACCATAAGAACGTTCGCAACGCACATAGTTGCCCTTTTTATCTTTTTGTTCAGCTTCGGTATGCCGTTGCGCGCTGACCGTCAAATAATGATCGTCAATATTCACATGAATATCTTCTTTTTTAAAGCCCGGTAAATCCGCCTCCAACACATAAGCGTCGCCGGTATCTTTAATATCGGTTTTGAATGCACCCAAAAAACGATCGCTGAAAAACTCTTTTTCCAACTGTTCTAACTCATGAAAAGGATTATAATTGGAAACGCCGTGATTCCTGCGGCCAAAAGGTGTGAGCTCAAACATCATTCATTCCTCCAATAACAATATCATAAAATCTTAAAAGTTATATTTATGATGCACATATTTGCTTTTACGCCTTATGTGCACAATACACTGATTCATCGGTATCGCCTTCTTTTTTTCTTTTGACTATAGTATAATCTCCAATTATTTCAAATTATAGCATGACTTATGAATATTTTATGAATTTTAGCACTCTTTTGCTTAGAGCGCTAAAATTCATAAACCATATTATAACGAGATGACCGCCGCCAAAATAACAGCTATCCCTTGAAAGCCTACTAAATATATGTTATTATGGCTTTATATATTAAATACTGAGGTGACAAACCGATGAAAATATCTACAAAAGGCCGTTATGCCCTGCGGATGCTGATAGATCTTGCCGAACATCAAAACGATGGATATATCGCTTTAAAGGATATCGCTGCTCGTCAGAATATCTCTAAAAAATATCTGGAACAGATCGTCGCTGTTTTAAACAAATCCGACGTGCTGCAAACCAACCGGGGGTTTCGGGGAGGGTATCGACTGGCACAATCCCCCGATAAATACACCGTTGGAGACATCCTGCGTCTTACAGAAGGCAGTCTGTCTCCCGTCGCCTGTCTTGATCAACAAGCAAACCAATGCGAACGAAGCGGCGAATGTGCTACGCTTGCAATTTGGCAGGGTTTAAACCAAGTTATCCGCGAATATCTCGACGGTATTACGCTGCAGGATATTTTAGACCATCAGCATGCCCAATATACAAACAATTATATAATATAAAACGTGATGGACAAGGCTAAAACGCCCGTCCATCACGTTTTATATATCAGATGATCTAACAATTCAAAACGCTCTGTTCAACATCTTACACATTTTTACAAGCATGAAAATGCAAGCAGTAAAACAGTTTTACAGTCAATAGTTCAAAACAATTTCACCATTTTCAGCCGTAACAACAATTGTACGGGGCGGATCTTCAAACCGTTTTACCAGTAAATCAGTGATCTGATCCTCCACCTTGCGCCGGATCGCATTACGCAGTTCACGAGCGCCTCTCGGTTTTTGATCCGCCATAGACGCCAGCAGCGCAGTCGCCTGTTCATCATAAGTCAATATAATTCCTTTATCCCGCAGCGGCTCTTTGATTTCATCCAACAGTAATCCGGCGATCCGGATCAGCGAATGAAGGCCTAGCGGTTTGAATACCACGATTTCATCCACACGCCCTAAAAATTCCGGGCGCAGGATCTCCTCCAAAGCCTTGATCGCCTTTTCGGCGGCCAGTGTACCGGTGCTTTTGCCAAACCCCATTGCAGTCTCGGATTTTTCACTGCCTGCATTAGAAGTCATTACAATAATCGTATTTTCAAAATTCACCGTCCGACCGTGTGCATCGGTAACCCGCCCGTCATCCAGGATCTGCAGCAAAATATTCAACACATCCGGATGCGCCTTTTCAATTTCATCAAACAACAACACCGAATAAGGTTTTCGGCGCACCTTTTCAGTTAACTGACCGGCCTCGTCATACCCTACATAGCCGGGAGGCGCGCCGATAATCCTCGATACTGAATGTTTTTCCATAAACTCAGACATATCCAGGCGGATCAGCGTTTCAGG
>CALWVC010000025.1 GCA_944384865.1 uncultured Clostridia bacterium | reverse complement strand
GAACGGATCCGGCGGTTGCCCAGATGGTCGATATCATCAATGTTTCCCAGCCCGTACGGCAGGCCGCACAGATAGTTGATTGAAGCAAAAATATCGTCCAGCGTGATGGTATTGGGAATCAAATCGTCCCGCCGGGCTACAAACGCCTCTTGGATCTGCTCGTCGTTCTCGCACTGCTCCAGAATTTCCTGCAGCACGTCATAGCGGACCATCTCATTGATGGTATAATCTTTTGGATTGAAGGATACGAAATCTTCGGCGCGCACCATGCCGTTGGTCATGATCTTGCGTTCAACTTCTTCGCCCTCGTATTCCACCAGAACATATGCTTCTTTAACGCCCTTACGTTCCAGTTCCACAGCCTTTGCACGGTCGACAAAATCGCCGGCCTGCGCCAGCAGCTCGCCGGTAGCCGGATCCGCCACCGGGCGGGCCAGCTTTTTGCCCGCGAGTCTGGCAGAAAGCAACAGCTTTTTATTATATTTGTATCTGCCCACCCGGGAGATATCATATCTTCTGGGTTCGAAAAATAAATTATAAAGGTGAGATTTCGCCCCTTCCACCGTGAAAGGCTCGCCCGGCCGCAGTTTTTTATAAACCTCCAGCAGCGCTTCCTCTACATTGGTAGAAATATCCTTTTCCAGCGTCGCCAGCAGCCGGTCGTTTTCCCCGAACATCTGCAAAATTTCCTCATTGGAAGCAAGGCCCAGCGCCCGGGCAAATGTCGTAATCGGCAGCTTACGGTTTTTATCGATCCGAACGTACATAATATCATTATGGTCGGTTTCATATTCCAGCCAGGCGCCCCGGTTTGGTATAATGGTGGCGCTGAACAGTTCCTTACCGGTTTTATCTACCTCTTTGGAAAAATAAACGCCGGGGGAACGCACTAGCTGCGAAACGATCACCCGTTCCGCGCCGTTGATAATAAAGGTCCCCGAATCGGTCATCAGCGGAAAATCGCCCATGAACACTTCGCTTTCCTTAATTTCGCCGGTTTCCCTGTTCAACAGCTGCGCGCGTACCCGCAGGGGCGCGGCATAAGTCGTATCCCGTTCCTTGCACTCTTTAATGGTATATTTGGGTGTATCCTCCAGCCGGTAATCAATGAATTTCAGTTCCAGCGTCTCGTTGTGATCGGTGATCGACGCCACATCTTTGAAAACCTCTTTGAGCCCCTCATCCAGAAACCATTTGTACGAATTCTTCTGCACCTCTATCAAATTGGGCATCTCCAAAACCTCATTGATCTTGGCAAAGCTCATTCGGGTGTTGTTTCCAAGCTTGACGGGTTTGACTTTCACCATAGGCTTTTTTCTCTCCTTCATCTGTCATTAGCAGCATCAAATAAACGTTTCCCAAGCATTTTTTGCTTGCATTTTGGAAAATTATCTGCTATAATCCAAATAAAGTTCCAATAAATGAGCGGAAATACGCCCATTTTGTGCAGTTTATAATTATATTATAACTGGTGAAATTAGTCAAGTGATTTTTCTCAGTTTTTTTATTTTTTTTGAAAAAATCCTTGCAATTTACCGGTGTATCTGCTAAAATAAATTTTGTGACTTTCAGATTTGTGCATGTTAAGGAGGTGCAGCACCATGGCAAAATGCGATATCTGCGGCAAAGCGGTAGCCTTTGGCATTCAGGTTTCCCATTCCCACAGAAGATCCAACAGAACCTTTAAGCCCAACGTCAAGCGCGTCAAGGCGATTGTAAACGGAACTCCGAAAAGAGTATACGCCTGCACCCGTTGCCTGCGTTCCGGTAAGGTTCAGCGGGCCGTCTAACCGGCAAAACGATGTAAAACAGCGTGGTTTTTAAAAACCACGCTGTTTTTTCATGTTTTCATATAAACGTTCCAGTTCAAATTATAAAATGAAACCAATCATATAAATTTAAATTTCCTTCTGATATCCTCTCCATGCAGGACATTTTCACAATATCATTTCCAGCGCACCGTTAGCGCCGTTCCCACCGGGCTTCACCAATCAGGTCCTGCTGCATCAGTTCCGGTTTTCCCACCGCATATACGGCGGCGGCTTTCATGACCGCAACCGCCGGCGTTACATCCAGCGGCACAATCCCCGCGCGCCGGACCGCCTCGCCCGCCTGATACATCGACAGATCCACGCCGCCGTGTAAACACTGGGTTATCACATAAAAATCCTGCGCGCTGCCCGCAGCAGCATGCACGACCCCGGCGGGCAGGTTTCCGGCGCCATATCCCATCAGAATCACCGCCTGTGCGGACAGATCTGCAAGCCGTACCGAATCAAACCCGGGATACACCCAAACCGGCGTCGCCTGTCCGCCCAGCGAATTGCTGAACCGCGCGGCCCGCTTCTGCCTGTGCAACAGATGCAGCCCGTCCTGTTCCATACGTCCCGCTACCGGCGCGCCGGGGCTGATAAATGCATCCGCCGCCATACTGTCGTTTTTCCAGATATGCGTGCCAAAAAATAGCCGCCCTGCAAAAAACACATGCACCCCATATACCGCCGGATGCCGCACGGCCTCCAGCGCGCCGGCGAGATTCGACGCGCCGTCGCTGCCCGATTCGAACAATGGTCGCATCGCCCCGGTCAGCACCACCGGGCGACGCTCGTCCGGAAGTAAAAACGACAGCCCCGCCGCAGTATAAGCCAGCGTATCCGTCCCATGGGTAATCACAAAACCGTCGGCTGTGCTGCCGCGGATGATTTTGGCCAATTGTTCGATCTGTCCGCAGGTCAGATCAGAGCTGTCGATACAAAACGGCGTAATTTGCTCCAAAACGCAGTCCGCTGCCTGAAAAAGCGCATCGTCTGTACATCGAGCGGGGCGCAGCCCGTGCGCCGTTTGCTCACTGTCGATCGTTCCGCCTGTGCGAATCCATAAAACACGCATCTTTTTACACCTCTCAAAACAGTGGTTTTCGCATTGCATAATTGGTCAGGATCACGCCTTCCCGGCATACCCGCTGTTCACACCAAGTCGTGTAGCCCCGTTTTTCAAAAAACGGTCGTGCCGTGATCGATGCATGCGTTTCTATAACCGGGGATTTCGCCCGACGCTCCAGCATATCGCAAAGTCGTGTTGCAACTCCCTGACGCTGAAAATCCCGGTGTACATACAGCCGGTCAAGATATCCCGGCAACGCCAGATCGCCAAAACCGACAAGTTGTCCGCCCTGTTCTGCCACAATCGTATATTGCGCCGACAAAGAGCGTTGCCACCGATCGTAATCAGGCGGCCACGGCGCCCATGCCTGCAGTTGTTTTGTGGTATAATCGCCGGCGCAGACGGTATGCACCGTATCGTAAAACAGACGCAGAACCTGCTGTAAATCCCGCTGCGTATACCGCCGCAAACGCACGCACATCTTAAAGCACACCCTTTCCTGACAGTTTTTGTCACAACACGCCTGATGCTCTGTCAAACACGCCGGATCGCCGCTATATACCCGGGACGGTGCTTCTTCCAGCCGCCATGGAGATAAAACGCCAGTGACCGCAGGCAGAGATAAACCACCCTACCGGCCGGAATAACCAGATCCCCGCAATCCCCGACTGCGCCAGCAGCATAAACACCAACGCCACCTGTAAAATGCAACCGGTAAAAATCACGAGAACCATCCTGCGCCTTACAGGCGTTGCCGTCTTTTACCCCATTTAAAACGTAATGGAGCAAATCATTTTTGTAATTTGTAATGATGATACTATATTGCTGTTAGCAATATAGTATCATCGCACATATTTGCGGTTGCCGTTTTAACGGCGAGCAAACGCGCTTATAATGCCCCGAGAAGCGGATCACAATCGCCTTCGCAGTTATTATACCACAATATCCACCCCAATTCATTCAAATTGTTTATTGGTAACGCAATTCGTGGTTTCAAAGCAAAGCCGTAATCTTTTCATGTAAACTTACATGCATGAGGTGATTTGAAATTCGGAGATATTTTTAAAGGTTTGCCGGAAACCCACGATTCAACACAAAAACAGGTGTCAAAGGATTTAAATATCGCTTCTACGACGATTGGCAACTATATTCGTAATCTCCGACAGCCGGATTTTGATCCGCGCAGGCTATTCGCCGATTATTTTCACGTTTCTGTCGATTATCTGCTTAATCACCACCCGCAAGCACATCCCTCCCGCCCGGAAGAAAAATTGTTGCATATATTCCGGAAGCTTGACAACAACCAAAAACAGATTTATATTAAACAAGGCATCGATTTTTTGTCTACCCGCGATTCAGCATCTGACAACCCGACCCAAACATCATTAAGATAGATGGACAGGAGCTGTGAACCATGCGATTTATTACTGAGCCTTCAAAACAGATCCCGGTGATTTTAGAAGCCGACCTTTGTGTAATCGGCGGCTCCTGCACCGGTGTATTTGCCGCAGTACAGGCTGCCAGACGGGGACTTTCCTGTTGTATCGTCGAAAAGCAAAACTGCTTCGGCGGCGTCGCTACCGCCGGTATGGTCAACGTCTGGCACTCGCTTTACAGCGCCGACGGCCGGCAACAGGTAATCGGCGGACTGACCGAAGAGATGGAACGCCGGCTGATCGATCGCGGCGCCCGCGTGGAAAATACAGCCTCTGCCGGACTGCGCTTTAACAGCGAACATCTGAAAATCGAACTGGATCGTCTGGTTCAAGAACATCGCATTCATCCGTTTTTACATACCCGCTATGCCGGTGTAACGGCTGAGAACAACTGTGTGCAGGCTGTTTTTATTGAAAATAAAGACGGGCGCGGTGCAATTCGTGCGCGATTTTTCATCGACGCCACCGGTGACGGCGACCTTTGTCGCGATCTGCGTCTGAAATCCTACCAATATCCACAGCTGCAGCCGCCCTCTACCGTATTTCTGCTCAATGGCACCACCCCGCGGGAACGCTGCGATCTGGGCAAGCTGATCGCCGAACACGGCAAAGAATTTTCATTGATCGACGACTGGGGCTGGTTCGGCGATGTACCCGGCCTGCCGGGTATCTCCATGCGCGCCGATAACCATGTATTCGGCGTCGACTGCTCTGTCGCCGAACAACTGACGCAAGCCGAAATAGAAGGACGGCGGCAGGCCGACGCTTTTGTGCGCCTGTTGCAGAAATATGCCGATCCTTCCTATGAACTGATTGCGCTTGCGCAGCACATCGGTATCCGCGACACCCGACACTACCACACTGCCTTTCGCGCCAACGCGCACGACCTTTTGACCGGCAGACGTTATCCTGACGCAGTTTTAAACGGCACCTACCGGATTGATATCCATCATCAGCAGGACAATGGCATCACCTTTCAATATCTGGACGGACAAACCGTCACCTATTATGGAAAGACTGAAGCCTGTATCCAAAGCAACTGGCGGGAAGAACAGGGATTGACCGGCCCGCCTGCAACCTATTACCAGCTTCCGTTTTCTGTTTTGGTGGGTGACTTTAAAAACCTGATCGCCGCCGGCAGAATGCTCAACGCCGACGAGGACGCTTTCGGCGCGCTACGGGTCATGGTTAATTTAAACCAACTGGGCGAAGCCGCAGGCGTTGCGGCCGCGATCTGTTTGGATACCGGACGGCCATTACAACAAATCGACGGCTGCGCAGTCAGAGCGCTTTTAAATAAGACCGGTTCCCGAATCGTCTGAATATACAAGTCGTCCTCCCCGATTTGTGAAAATCGTAAATGCTATACATGCAACCCGACGTTCACGTGTATATATCATAAAGCAACATAAGACGTCAATAGGCCGCCATCCCCGCTATTTTGTAAAATCAAGAGGAAAAGCTGATATCCGCATGATAATAAAGAGCCTCACAGCAGAGCGAGAAATTGAAATTATGGGAGCATAAATATGGAAATAAAAGAAGTAAAAGAAAATAAAAAGCAATATCTTTCATTGCTGCTATTAGCGGATGAGCAGGAAGATATGATAGACCGCTATATAGAAAGGGGTTCAATGTATGTGTTGCAGGATAACGGGGTAAAAGGCGAATGTATCGTTACAGATGAGGGCAATGGTATTCTCGAAATTAAGAATATCGCTATTGAACCGGCTTATCACGGCAAAGGATATGGTAAAGCATTAATTGATTTTATTGCTACGAGATATAAAGGGCGGTATTCTGTTTTACAAGTTGGAACAGGTGACAGCCCATTGACGGTTCCGTTTTATGAAAAGTGCGGATTTACCCGTTCGCACAGCATTAAAAACTTCTTCACAGATCATTATGACCATCCAATATATGAGTGTGATATTCAACTGACAGACATGATTTATTTACAAAGAAATTTATAACTTCCCGTTTTTTCCGGGAGATAGCAACGCCGACCAAACCGGCGGACAGCTAAGAGCAACGGTGCGTACAGTGCCGCCACGGCTCCGCCCGGCGCTTTTTTGCCGGAAATTTTCTGTGTGCCGCCCGCAGTTCCGCATCCAACAAGCCCAACACCGCCCAGAACAGCGGCGCGATCACAATGAGATTAAACGAGAAAAACAGCTGCACACAATAACAGAGCACCGCTGCCGCCGGTATCCAGATCCGGGGATTGCAGTGTATCCATCGGATTGTCCGCACCGCCAAAGAGCCCAAAAATGCCAAAAATGAAATCAATCCAACCACACCGGTCTCACACAGCACCTGCAAATACTCGTTATGTGCAAAATCCACGATCTTGTCACTCAACATACTGTATTCCGCACCCGCCAGTTCCCCGAACGCCCGCATAAAGCTCCCGGGGCCGCTGCCCAACAGCGGAAACCGCTCTGCAATCCGCCAGGCATATTTCCAGATCGCAATCCGCCGGCTGCCTGAGATATCCGAGACAGCCCCCTGTAAAAAGGATGCGATCTCCGCCGCCAGACCGCTTTTCCCAGCCGGATCGTAACCAAACGCCAACCAGCACATACTCCCCAGCAACACAGCCATCTCCGCCAGATAAATACAGATTAACATTCGTTTCGGCCCGAACCTGAACCCATATCTGCCCGCCAGACCCCACAGCACAGCTGCGGCCACCAGCAACACCAGCGCAGTCGAAGTCGCCGGCGTATATACCAGTGTAATCGCCGTTCCGCCCTGCGGCGACTGCCGCTGAATCTGCCAGACACTGCTGACTGCGATCGCCGCAAAGCATACACACAACAACGCCAATGTCCGGCGGCTATACCGCCTGATACAAAGCAGCGGCGGTATACACACCCCGCCTGCAGCCAGAACCGCCAGCCGTCCGGCGCTCACACCGGTTTCCAACAACACCGTCAGCCCAATGCCCACGGCGCACAGCAGCAGCGCCCGCCAACTGCGGCGCATGGATAATACCACCGCGCCGGTTCCTGCCATACATAATACGATACATAAATAACCGGATAAAAAATCAATGTTGCCGATGGTAGCCAAAAACTCTCCATACCAGCCGCTGTAAACCGAAGTTGGATACAACCAGAGCAAATTAACGCCGCACAGCTGTACGACGCTGACGGCGCTCAAAAGGAACAGCACCGTTCCGACAGCCAGCACCAGTCCGCGTGTACAGCGCGCAAATCCCGCTGCTGCAAAGCAGGTCAGCAGGTACAATAGCAGCAACAGCAGCCCGGTTCCCCGTCCCTCACCAACAAGCAAAACCGGACCGCCTGCGTTTCCCACCGCCGTCAGATATGGCGAACAGAGCGCCGAAACGATGCATATCAAAAAATAAATGCCCAACAGCTTACCGGATATCGATAGCGCAGGCAGCCGCTGCCGGCGGGAAATGCAAATAAACGCGGCCATAAACAGCATGGCCACCGTCAACACAATATAGGTCGCATATTTGGAAAACAACACCCGCGAATAATCAAAAAACAGCGCGCAGGGAAACAGCGTAAACAGCAACATTACATAAAATTGCACAATCCGGCGCGCTGTCCAGACTTGAATCGATCGCATACTGCGTCCCTCCTGATCAACCGTGAAAGCAAATACGCCCCCAAACCGGCCGTTATGGGGGCGCGCGCTTATTTCTGTTATTTTGATGCTGGTTCTTCCGAAACTGGTTCTTCCGAAACTGATTCTTCCGAATCCGGATTCAAAGAATCCGACGCTGGTGCTGCCGGCTTCTCCAAGGCAGCTTGCGACCGTTCAGTTCGTTGTTGATACAGTTTTTCCCGTTCGTCCCAACCGGTCCAGCCCAGAAAAATCTCCATCGCTACAAACAGAATGATACAGGCGCAAAACGCCAACTCCATCTGCATCCACGGGATCTCCAGTTCAGGAATCCATAAATACAGCCCCAATAAAATCACGGCCGGCACACCGATCCCCAGCGCAATACCGATCGGCAGCTTTTTTAAAATATATCTTGCTCGGCCCCCCGACCGGACCTGTTCCCATTTGTTCGGATCAAACTTCACTTTCTGTTCCCTCCATAGTTAACGCCGGCTGTTCCGAAGCGCAATATTTACACTTGGCCGCTTTATATGGAATTTCCTCCAGGCAATAAGGGCATATTTTGGTTTCCGGTTCGGCAGGCGTTTGCTTTTCCTGTTCATTTTTCTTACCGATGACCGGCAATTTAATTGCATACAGCTTATTGATACCTTTTACCATCAGGAAAATAACAAAAGCCATTATCAGAAAATGAATGACCGCCGTGATAAACGAACCATAGGCAAATACCGGCAGCCCCAACGTGTCCCGCACATAGGTTAATGAAGACAGCTGACTCGCATCGGCAGTTGCCGGGATATCGGACAATACCACAAACAGATTGCTGAAATCAATATTACCAAACAGTTTCCCGAGCAGCGGCGTAATAATATCCTTTACCATAGAATTGATGATCGCCTGAAACGCCGCGCCAATAATCACACCGACCGCCAGATCAATCACATTGCCCCGCATGATAAACTCTTTAAATTCTGAAAAAAAGCCTTTTTTAGCCTCTTTTTCCATTTGGCATTCCTCCCGGTTAAAGATCCGTTTTTGGTCTACTACGCAGCCGGCATAATATACACCAGAATACTGACAAACTGCAGGATACTCCCTAACAGTACAAACAGATGGAACACCGAATGCATCCACCGTTTTTTCTTGCCGATTCCATACAATACAGAACCGACCGTATAAAAAATCCCACCCGCCAGCAGCCATAAAAATGCCGCCAACGGCAAAACCTGCAACACCGGCCGAATCATGAACACAATCAGCCAACCCATTACGATATAACAGACCATCGAAAACACCCGGTATTTTCGTAAATCGATGGCCGTCAGCGTCACACCTAATGCGCAGCAGGCCCAGACGATGCCAAACATCACCCACGCCAAAACCGGATTTTCCTGCCGGATCTGCCCGCCGACGGCAATCGGCGTGTAAGTGCCCGCGATCAGAAAATAAATCGAACAATGGTCGATCACCTGAAACACCTTTTTGGGCATCTCCGGACGCAATCCATGATAAATGCTTGACATGGTATACAACACGATCATCGTCGCGCCGTAGATCGCGCCGCTGACCACGCCCCAGACGTTTCCGTTGAGCGCGGCAACCACGACGCATAATACCAAAGCGCATATGGCAAACGCGCCGCCGACGATGTGGGAAACCATATTAAAGATTTCCTCACCTTTGGTATAAACCGGCAGCAGCCGATCTTTTAATTTGGTTCTCGGCATAAAGGCCTCCTTATTTTTTTACACCTTTGGATCCAAAGGCGCCCCCCGCCGATAAAATGTTGGTATCATAAGTAAACATCAGATTTGCCTTGGTTCTGGCCCGTTTAAAGCCCAGCTCAATCATCCGATTCAACTGCTCTTGATAGCTGTGTCCTTTCGGCTCCCACAAATAAAACGCCAGCGAACCGGGAATGGTATTGATTTCGTTGACATATACCGTGTCTGCGGCGGTATCATATAAAAAATCGATTCGCACCACGCCGTTGCAGCCCAGTGCGGCAAACGTCTGCTTTGCATAGGTCTCTACCTGCTGCTGGATTTTTTCTGAAATTTCAGCCGGAATCTTGCGTTTCAGCGAAGTCATGCCGCCTTTTTGCCCGGATTTGGAGGCAGATTCACCTTTATATTTGTCGTCATAAGACAGAATTTCACCGCTCATCACCGGCTCTTCAATCACCGAAGTTTCGCAACTGTCCATATCGCCGATCACCGAGCAATTCAGCTCCCGCAACTGCTCCACTGCGTGTTCCACTAAAATTTTGGAGGCAAAATTCATCGCCAATTCCACCGCCTCCCGCAGTCCATCGGCGTCGTTGGCCTTTTTGATGCCGACGCTGGAACCTAAGTTTGCAGGCTTGACAATCAGCGGATATTGCAGCCGGCTTTCAATCTTTTTAATCACGGCGTCGGTATCGCTGACCCATTCCTTCGCGTAAAAGGTCACACAGGGCAATACCGGGATCTTCTGCTCCTGTAGCACGCTTTTAAAGACTGCTTTATCCATCCCCACAGCCGCCGACAAAATATCACAGCCGACATAAGGCATCCCCAGCAGCTCCAGAAAACCTGCGATTGCGCCGTCTTCGCCATTGGTCCCGTGCATAATCGGAAAAGCGATATCCAGACTGCACAGCGGCTTTTTAAACAGGCCGCCCTTTAATTCAATCAACTGAAATGCGCCGTCTATCTTGACCACTGTAACCCGCTTGCTGCCTTTGAGTAGCAAATTCAGATCTTTAAATGCGTTGATATCGAACATCTCCGGGCTGTAAAACATTTCACCCTGTTTGGTGATATAGATCGGTGTGATATCATATTGCGACCGGTCGATATTGGCCATGGCCTGCACAGCGGAAATAACGGCGACCTCATGCTCCACCGACTGTCCGCCGAAAAACACCCCTACGTTGACTTTCATAAACACCCTCCGTTAAGTATCATCTGTTTATCGCTCGTAATTATCCGGCAGATCGTTTTCAAACAACACCGCCGTATTCTGATCACACATTGTCCGCAACAAAACGGCAGCATCTGAAAACGTTTTCACCACCTGGATTTTAGACAAATCGCAGCCTTTATTCTGCGCACCCTCCAACAGCGGTTTGGAACGCTCCTGCCCGACGAAAATGATCTGATCTGCATATTCGGCGCAAGCCTCGCCCAACGCGCGGTTACAATCTGCCTCCCGTGCGCCCAGCTCTACCAGGCCCGGCGTGACCACAATGCGCTTCATCGGCGCAAAACTGCCCAACACCCGCAGCGCCTCCAGCGAACCGGCTGGATTCGCATTATAAGCGTCATCAATTAAAATCGCGCCGTTATAAAACGGCTTCATCTGCAGCCGATGCTCGACCGGCGTCAAGCGGTTTGCCGCATACCGAATATCAGTATCAGACAGGCCCAGATCGGAACACACCGCCACTGCCGCCAGAATATTCAACACATTGTGCATTCCCAGCAGTTTTGTGGAAATCGGGATTTCCCGGCCGCCGGCCACCGCAGTAAACGATAACCCGTGGCGGGAAACCGAAATATCCTTTGCCGATACCGCGCAATCGGGACTTTCAACGCCGTAGCCCTTATAGGTATAACCGTCTGACTGCGCCGCGATATAAGGATTATCCAAATTGAGATACAGCATGCCGCCGTTGTTCTGCACCTCGTCTGCCAGCTCAAATTTGGTGTGGATGATATTTTCAATTGAACCGAAAGTGTTCAAATGCTGTGGGCCGATGGAGGTAATAATCCCGGTATCCGGATGCACCAGCTCGCAGATTTCCCGAATATCTCCGGTTTTTTTTGCCCCCATCTCCACCACAAAAATCTGTGCGTCGGGCTTTAACTGTTCCCGAACGGTGCGCACCACGCCCAGTGTGGTATTGACCCCACCCGGCGTGATCATCACGTTATATTTTTCAGACAGCATCCGGCCGAGAATATGCTTGGTGCTGGTTTTTCCATAGCTGCCGGTCAAACCAATAATCTTTAAATCAGGTCTGGATTTTAAAATCCGTTTTGCATCGTTTATATACCAGCGCTTCATGCCGTTTTCCAGCGGCGCGTTGAGCAGATTGACCAGCATGGCCATCCACGGGATCGCCGCTGTCATGACTGCTGCGGCCACAATCCCATATTCCAGCGCGCCAGACAACGCACACACCAGCGCCACCACCGCACAAACCAGAACCCAGGTGGCAATCATCCGTTTGACCCGGCCGGTGTATACAATTTTCTTTTTCGCATGTCTGATTTTATAAACCGCGTAAACAACCCGCACTGCACTGGTTAAGATCGCCGCAACCATCGCCCACAACGGTGCAAAAAAACAAAGCACAGCGCACAGCGCGGCAAACAGAGCGGACACCACAATCCGCACAC
>CALWVC010000024.1 GCA_944384865.1 uncultured Clostridia bacterium | reverse complement strand
CGCATTTTTCAAATTCGTTGATAGCGACCGGAGAGGTAATATCATTGCCTAAAACCATATCCAGTTTGGCGTTGATCAGCTGGCCGGGAGAAACCTGCTCTAATCCGGCGTGACGCGCAAGGATTTTTTGGGTCATCGTCATTGCCATATATGATAAATCTCCTTTATTTCAGTTTCATTTTATTTTACCGGGTTTAGCGGGGTTTGTCAAGGTTTTGCCCCAAAGCGCCAGTTTTTGATCTAAAATCCGTGAATTCCGCATGATAACATCATCTGTATCCTGCAAACAATGACAAAATATCAGCCGGACGAGCCTTATAATAGGGAATGGAATTTTATGCTAAGGGGTGGCGGCGTTGATACAGGCGATCAAGCGGTTTTATAAAGATAAGAGCACAGCGGTTGCCCGTCTGGTGTTTTTACACATTTGTTCGCTGTTGACCGGTTTTTTTACTGCGCGGATTACGGTATTCGGCAGCTTTATGCCATTTGGAATGGCGGTGTGCGCCGGGTTTGAGCGGAGTTTTTGCATTTCGGCGGGGGTGGGCGCGATATTCGGATCGCTGTATCCCGCCAACGGCGCGCCGCCGATACGCTATATCGGCGGGATTGCGGTCATCCTCGCGCTGAAACTGATTATTGATTTTGCCTATAAATCGCTGCAGGTCAAAACCTCCGCCTGTCTGTATGCGCTGCTGGGATCGGCTTCGAGCACTGTAGTTTTACTGCTGGCAGGCGGTGCTTCCGCCGATCTTCTGACCCGTTATATCTGCGAGACGCTGTTGGCGGTGGGAAGCGCATATTTTCTGGGAACGGGATTTGAAATGCTTACTGCCCGGCGGTCGTTGGCCAAGCTGTCGGTCGAGGAATTGTGCGCCGCAGTGATCTCTGTTTCCATTTTGTTGATGTCGGTAGCCTCGTTTACGATATATGGCGTCAGCGTTGCGCGGATCGCGGCGGTATTGCTGCTGTTATGCGCCGCTTATTTCGGGAAAGAGACCACAGGCGCTGTGTGCGCCGTAGCGTTCGGATTTGCAATGAGCGCGGTGTCTGATAACATGTATTATATCGTTGGCGCTTATGCGCTGGGCGGCCTGATCGCCGGCGTGTTTTCAAGGCTTGGGCGGCTGGCGTGTATTGTGTCGTTTTTGCTCAGCAACGCAGTGATGGTATTGGGCTTTTATGAAACCTATCCGGTGATCCCGGAGCTGTTTGAAACCGCGCTGGCAGGCGTTTTGTTTTTGCTTTTACCGAAGAGCGCGCTGTCTGTCGCGGGCGCGTTTTTTGCGCCTGCGCCCGCGCTGGCACGTACCGACGGGTTGCGAAAATCGGTAGTGATGCGGCTGAAATTTGCCTCGGAGGCATTACAGGATGTGTCCGGCACAGTAGAGGAGGTTGCCGGACGGTTGCGTAAAATGAATACGCCAAGCCTGACCGATGTATTCGTCAAAACTGAAAATGCAGCATGTTATAAGTGCGGTCTGCGCATCCACTGTTTTGAAACCTCCAAGGAGAAAACCTACGCGGCGTTTAAGGCCATGACCGGCAAAATGGGGAACCAGGGGCCGCTGGTACCGGAGGATTATCCGAAGCCATGGGTAGACCGGTGTCTGGAGCCGGATACTGTCGCGCAGACATTATACGATTATTTTTGCGAGTATCGCAGCAAGCAGGCCGCAGAACAGCGGATCGCCGCTATCCGCAGCGCGGTGTCGGATCAGATGGACGGTCTGTCGGAAATGCTGCGGGATATGTCCGGTGAGTTTGACACTTATGAACGCTATGATCCGGATACGGCAAACCGGGTGGACGGCGTTTTGCGCCGGATGGGGATCCAGCCAAGCGACGTCAGCTGCCGAATCGACCGGCACAGCCGGATGACGGTAGAGATCCGGGTGGAGCGGTTGGATGTTAAAACCGTCAATAAATCCGAGCTGATGAAACAGCTGTCGGCGGCCTGCGGCAAACGTTTTGATGTGCCGTGTATTACCCAGAGCAGCGCCGCGGCGCTGCTTACGCTGGTTGAAAAAACAGTCTATCGGGTAGAGACCGGCGTGGCACAATATTCTTATAAAAACGCCCGTCTTTGCGGCGACAGCTATCAAATATTTGAGGACAGCCGGGGTAGCATGGTGTTGGTGTTGTCAGATGGAATGGGCTGCGGCGGCCGGGCCGCAGTAGATTCCTCCATGGCGGTCGGACTGATTCATCGGCTGGTTAAAGCCGGCTTTGGCTATGAGTGTTCGCTGAAACTGGTGAATTCGGCGATGTTGTTTAAATCTTCCGATGAGTCGCTGGCAACCGTAGATATCACTGCGATCGATCTGTATTCCGGTCAGACGGATTTCTTTAAAGCCGGCACGCCGGAAACCATTGTGCTGCGCGGTAACAAGATCGGCCGGGCAGGCTGTAAAACCTATCCGGCCGGTATTCTGCGGGACGTACAGTTTGATAAAACCAGTACGGTGCTGCAAATGGGCGATGTGGTGGTGATGGTGTCTGACGGTGCGACTTCCGGCGGGACGGAGTGGATTGAAAACGAAGTCCGGAATTTCAAGCGGGGAACTGCGCAGCAGCTGGCCGAGCATTTGGCGCAAGGCGCTGCCCGCCGTCGGGACGACGGACATGAGGATGATATCACAGTTTTGGTGGGTAAGATCGAAAAAGCTGTATAATTTATATACATTTAACAAAAATATAACAAAAAATATGGATGCAGTTAATTTAAAATCGCTAATTTTCTATTGAATTGCGGAGGCGAATTTGTTATAATTATTATAAACAGGAAACGAAAAGCAACAAAACATGCTAATTTGTTCCATTATATTTCCGTTGCCCATCTGAAACGGCGGGCAACAGAACACATGGCAGTAAGACGGTTTTTGGTTATGGAAACAATAAAACCACCATATGGCGGCTTGCGGGGTGAACCAAATTGAATAAACGCAACGTATTGTTGAATCAGGATGATGTGGCGGAATATTTATTTCATCAGGGAACGAATTGTCGCGCTTATGACTTTCTGGGCGCGCATTTTACCACGCTGGACGGTCGGGACGGCGTGGTGTTCCGCACCTGGGCGCCGCATGCTGTCGGCGTTTCGGTTGTAGGTTCGTTCAACGGCTGGGAAGACGGCGCCGACCCGATGGTGAAGATCACAGAAGGCGGCGTGTGGGAATGCTTTATTCCCGGTGTGCGGGAATATGACGCTTATAAATATGCGATTTTGCAGCATACCGGTAAAATGGAGCTCAAAAGCGATCCTTATGCGTTTCACTGCGAGACCCGGCCGGCCAACGCTTCTAAGGTTTATGACCTGCGGGGCTATGAATGGAACGATCAGGATTTTGTAAACCGGCGGCAGGCAACCAACGCGCTGGATGCGCCGGTGAATATTTACGAGGTACATTTAGGTTCCTGGCGGCTGTATCCCGACGGTACGGTGTTTGATTATGTGAAACTGGCGCAGGAACTGGCCGCGTATGTTTCCGGGATGGGATATACCCATGTAGAGCTGATGCCGGTGGCCGAGCACCCGTTCGACGGTTCGTGGGGGTATCAGATTACCGGTTATTACGCGCCTACCTCCCGATATGGAACCCCGAAAGACTTTATGCGGTTTGTAGATATTTTACATCAGCACGGCATCGGCGTGATTATGGACTGGGTGCCGGCGCATTTCCCGCGGGACGCGCACGGGCTGCGGTATTTTGACGGCGAAGCATGTTATGAATATGCCGACCCGCGCAAAGGCGAGATGCGCGAATGGGGCACAATGGTGTTTGACTATGGCCGGCCGGAGGTAATCAGCTTTTTGATTTCCAACGCGGTGTTCTGGATGGACCAATATCATATCGACGGTCTGCGGGTAGACGCAGTGTCTTCCATGTTATATCTGGATTACAGCCGGCGTGACGGCGAGTGGATGCCGAATATCTACGGCGGTAACGAAAATTTGGAGGCGATCTCCTTTCTGCGGCAGCTCAACGCGCAGATTTTCAAGGAATATCCCCACGCCATGATGATTGCCGAGGAGTCTACTGCGTGGGCGAATGTGTCCAAGCCGGAAAGCATCGGCGGGCTGGGCTTCAATTATAAGTGGAATATGGGCTGGATGAACGATATGCTGCGGTATATGTCGCTGGACCCGATTTATCGAAAATATAATCATGACAGTCTGACCTTCAGCTTTTTCTACGCCTTTTCGGAGAATTTTATTCTGCCGCTGTCTCATGACGAGGTGGTGCATGGAAAATGCTCGCTGATCGAAAAGATGCCGGGCAGTTATACACAGAAATTCGCGTCATTGCGGACATTTTACGCATACATGATGGCGCATCCCGGTAAAAAGCTGCTGTTTATGGGACAGGAGTTTGCCCAATTCATCGAATGGAACTACCAGCAGGAGCTGGACTGGTTACTGCTGGACTATGAGGCGCACCGGCAAATGCAGGACTATGTGCGGGCGCTGAACCATTTTTACAAAGAAAACAGCCCGTTATGGCAAATCGACTATGATTGGGAAGGATTTAGCTGGATCTCACACGATGACAATGATCAGAGCGTGATTGCTTTTCGCCGGATAGACAGTTCCGGTCAGGAGTTGATTGTTGTCTGTAATTTTGTTCCGGTTGCCAGAACAGATTATCGGATCGGCGTGCCCGCATCCGGCAGTTATGAAGTGGTGTTCAATACCGACGATCCGGCCTTCGGCGGCGAAGGGATCGGAACGAAGGGGCGTATGCGCAGCAAAAAGCTGGAGATGCACGGTTTTGAAAACAGTATTAGCCTGCATCTTGCGCCGTTGTCGGTCATATATTTAAAACATGTCCCGCCGCGTCCGCGACCGGCAAATAAAACAGAAGGAACCAAGGCGCCGAAACAAACGCCTGCGGCGGCATCCCGCGGCAGGCGCTCTACAAAGAAAACAGCGGACGGAAAATAACCGGGTGTGTACAGCGGGCCGAGACCTAATTTTGTATGTTCACGGCAAGGGAGTTTTGCAAATGAAGTATAAAACCGAGTGTATCGCGATGCTGTTGGCCGGCGGCCAGGGCAGCCGGCTGGGGGCGCTGACCAAAAACATCGCCAAACCCGCCGTGCCGTACGGCGGAAAGTACAGAATCATTGATTTTCCGCTGTCCAACTGTATCAACTCCGGTATTGACACAGTGGGGGTCCTCACGCAATACCAGCCGCTGGAGCTGACGGATTATATCGGATCCGGGCAGCCCTGGGATCTGGACCGGCTGTTTGGAGGTGTACATGTTCTGCCGCCCTATCAGCAGATCAAGGGAACCGATTGGTACCGCGGCACAGCCAATGCCATTTATCAAAATCTGGGCTTTATCGAGCGGTATCAGCCGGAATATGTGCTGATTTTATCCGGCGATCATATTTACAAAATGGATTATTCCAAAATGCTGGATTTTCATATCCGCAATCAGGCGGATTGTTCGATCGCGGTTATTGAAGTACCGATGGAAGAGGCGTCCCGGTTTGGCATTATGAATACCGATGCGGAAAACCGGGTCTATGAATTTGAAGAGAAACCGAAAAATCCCAAAAGCAACAAGGCGTCAATGGGAATTTATGTTTTTAATTGGGCGGCGCTTCGCTATTATCTAACCGAGGATGAGAACAATAAAAATTCTTCCAATGATTTTGGAAAGGATATTATTCCGGCAATGCTGGCAGACAACCAGCGGATGTTTGCATATCCGTTTGAAGGCTATTGGAAAGACGTCGGGACCATCGACAGCCTGTGGGAAGCCAATATGGATATCCTGAACCCGAAAATGTCGTTGGAGCTGGACGATCCCGGCTGGCGGATCTACGCCCGAACACGGGCGCTTCCGCCGCATTTTATCAATGGCAGAGCGACGGTGCAGAACTCGCTGGTCAGCGAGGGCTGTTTTGTAGATGGTGAAGTGACCGATTCGGTGCTGTTTTCCGGCGCGGTTGTGGAGGAGGGCGCCGTCA
Organism: uncultured Clostridia bacterium; assembly: GCA_944384865.1. Lineage (GTDB taxonomy): Bacteria > Bacillota > Clostridia > Oscillospirales > Acutalibacteraceae > RUG14109. The sequence continues at coordinate 6,356 of CALWVC010000024.1, read as the reverse complement.
TCCGTGACAGTGTGATCATGCCCGGCGCGGTGATCAAAAAAGGCGCCGTTGTGCAGTATGCGATTGTCGCGGAAAATGCGGTTGTCGGCGAACGGGCGGTGGTGGGAAAACGCCCGGAGGATTGTTTGGATAAGGAAAAATGGGGTGTTGCTACCATCGGCCCCGGTCTGCAGATTCCGGCGGGCAAAATTGTGGAGCCTAAGGCAATGCTTGGACTTTAGGAGGATGCACAGATGCGAAGCAAAAATATCATGGGGATCGTGTTCTCCAATACCAACGACGAAAAGTTATCCGAACTGACCGCCGCGCGAACCATCGGATCCGTGCCGTTTGGCTGTCGATATCGTTTGATTGATTTTGCGCTGTCTGCGATCGTCAATGCCGGTATTTATAAGGTCGGCGTGGTTACCAAGCGTAATTATCAGTCTTTGATGGATCATATCGGAAACGGACGTCCCTGGGATCTGGCCCGCAAAAACGGTGGATTAAGTATGCTGTCTCCTTATGGATATGCGGAAAACGGCGTGTATAAGGGCAAAATCGACGCGCTGTACGGGAACCTTTCTTATCTGGAGTGCGCCACTGAGGAATACATATTGATGACAGACGCAAATGTGGTGGCGAACATCGATATTGAAAAGATGATCGACCGGCATGTGAAGATGCAGGCGGATATCACGCTTGCCTATAAAAAGGGAATATCGGGTTCGATCTATCTGGACCTGGACGAAGATGGGATCATCACCGGCGTTAATACCGATTCAGATGCTACGCTGCTGGGGCGCAACGTCAGCCTGAATATCTTGCTGTTACGGCGGGATCTGCTGATTGGCCTGATCAAAAACGCCTACCGGCATAACTTTACTGATTTTGGCGTGGATGTGCTGCAGCGGGAGGTTGGTAATTATAAGATGTACGGCTATGAGATCACCCGCCATGCGCTGGTGATCGACAGTATCCAAAGTTATTTTGAAGCGAATATGCGGCTTTTGGATAAACATGTACGAGACGAGGTGTTTGATCCGCAACGGCCGGTATATACCAAGCTGCGGGATGATATGCCCGCCCGATATGGGTTTGACGCGAAGATCTGCGATTCGCTCATCGCAGACGGCTGCGTCATTGAAGGCGAGGTCAAAAATAGTATTATTTTCAGAGGCGTGCGGATCGGAAAGGGTGCAAAGGTGGAAAACTGTATTTTGATGCAGTCCGGTCGAGTAGATAAAAATTGCAGTCTGGGATATATTGTAGCCGACAAGAATGTACACATTAAAGAAGGACGTACGCTGATGGGGTATAAGTCTTTTCCGCTGGTGATCGGCAAAGGGCTGACGGTATAGGCGTGCGTAATGATGATTTACATCATCAAATCATGGCGTTATTCATCAACGAGTTGATATGATCATAAAGCGTGGGGACACATTTTTTAAGTAATTTGGAATGTAATAATGAAAGTTGGGGTAAAAAGTCATTTCAGCCTGCATGAACCCTGCCGTTGCCTTTGACGGTTCATATCTTGGATTTGAGAGCATGAGAGAATGTATATAATATATGCAAACAAAAGTGAACAATTGTCACAATGCAAAAACTTAAAAAATAAATGGATTTTTAAAAAGGCAGTTGGTTTGATATTGTTTTGAAGTGCTGTTCGGATTGTCAGATGGTTCTGCCATAGAATAATGCTATTGCATCATCCGGCCAAACTGCGCACGGAATATCGGTATATCACTGGTTTTACAGATATAGATACCGAGTTTCGCCACGCTCGTTATATTGAATTGTGGCTTCCAATAGCCAAATGCAAATCATCACACTTTGCCGCCTGCATAAGCGGGCGGCATTTTTCTAAAAGATCATCCAACCGGAAACCACATAAAACAGATGTATTCCCGAAAAGTATCCTTGTAGCAACAAGAGATCAAAAGTGATGCGCTATGATGTCTTATGCAGGACATCATAGGAACGAAAATGCATAAGCCCCATCTGTATATAAAACAGCCCGCGAAAACAATTGTTTTCGCGGGCTGTTTTTATTTCAGTCTGGTTGGCGGCCGTTTTTCTGCAGCTTGTCGATTTGGTAAACATACCGTCCTTACCACATGCTGTGCTGCCATACCGTCTTACAGCAGAGATTTATACAACTGTGCGATTTCCTCGACGCTGGTATCTCTGGGGTTGCCGGGGCGGCAGGCGTCGTCGTAAGCCGACTGGGCCAAAAACGGAATATCCTCGGGCTTTACGATCTCTTTCAGATCAGCGGGAATACCGACGTCGGCGGACAACTGTCTGACCGCATCTATGGCAGCTTTTCTGTATTCCTCCTGCGTCATGGATTCGGTATCCTGCACACCCATGGCTTTGGCGATGTCCCGATATTTTTCGCCGGTTGCCGGCGCGTTATATTCCATTACCGTGGGCAGGATAATGGCATTGGCCACGCCGTGGGGCGTATCATACAGCGCGCCCAGCGGATGCGCCATCGAGTGTACAATGCCCAGCCCGACGTTGGAAAAGCCCATGCCGGCGACATATTGCCCCAGCGCCATGCCCTCGCGGCCTTCTTTGGTGTTGTCCACCGCGCCGCGCAGGGAATCGGAGATGATTTCGATCGCCTTGAGATGAAACATATCGGACAACGCCCAGGCGCCTTTTGTGATATAACCTTCGATTGCGTGGGTTAATGCGTCCATCCCGGTGGCGGCGGTCAACCCCTTGGGCATCGTAGACATCATATCCGGATCGACCACGGCGACGACCGGAATATCGTGCACGTCCACGCAGACCATTTTCCGGTTTTTCTGTACATCGGTGATCACATAGTTGATGGTTACTTCTGCGGCAGTGCCGGCGGTGGTGGGAACGGCAATGATCGGCACACAGGCTTTCTTGGTGGGTGCGACGCCCTCCAGGCTGCGTACATCCGCAAATTCGGGGTTGTTGATGATGATGCCAACAGCCTTGGAGGTATCCATGGACGAGCCGCCGCCAATGGCGACGATGCAGTCTGCACCGCAGTCCTTAAACGCCGTGACGCCGGCCTGCACGTTTTCGATGGTGGGATTGGGTTTGATATCGGAGAACAGGGTGTATGCAATACCGGCGGCATCCAACACATCGGTGACTTTTTTGGTGACGCCGAATTTGATCAGATCGGGGTCAGAGGCTACAAAAGCCTTTTGAAAGCCTCGGTTTTTGATTTCATCCGGAATCGCGGAAATCGCGCCCGCGCCATGATAGGATGTTTCATTCAGTACAAATCTGTTCATGTTAAAAACTCCCTTTTATAATTTTAAAATATATTTTTATTGATCCAGCAATAAAAATATACTTATTCAATGGGTTGTATTTTTTGCCGCTGAAACAGCGGCATTCTGAACACGATGACGAAAAATCGTTTTTCGGTTATTTTTATATATTTTAAAACTTACAGGTTTATTGTATACACCGGTATGCAGAAAGTCAATGTATATTCTTTGAATTATTTACATATTTTTTGTGTTTTTATTGAATAAGTAAAGGATGCGTGGTATAATAACCGCATAAGCAGTTATGATCCGCTGCGCATCCACTTCGTGGAGGCATTATAAGCACGGTTGCTCGCCGCTAAAGCGGTAATTGTAGAGCAGTTTTGATCTGTTGGTCAGGCGCTTTGTAAATCGGGTCTGTACGGCATAAAACAATAGCGATATTTGCAACTGGCGATGTTGCAGCAGGTACGATAAAATCGGACAACCGTTCTTTGCATCGCAGTTTTTGTTGCGATGTTTGTGCCGCCCGGTTTTTTGGCCAACGATGCGTTTGAAAGGGGGCGAGGCAGGGCGATGATCCAGCGGCTGATATTTGCCATGATTGACTATTACGCTGGCGATCCAAAAAGGATCCAGCATTTTTTAAAGGTACATAGCTTTGCGAAACTGATTGGACAGCGCGAGGGTCTTGACGGCTCCGCTTTGCGGACGCTTGAGGCAGCAGCGGTGGTGCATGATATCGGCATCAAGATCGCTGAACAGAAATTTAACAGCTCTGCCGGTAAGTATCAGGAGCAGGAGGGTGTGCAGCCGGCGTATGATATGCTGACTGCGTTGGGCTTTGACATCGGCTGTGTGCAGCGGGTATGCTATCTGGTAGGGCATCATCATACCTATGATGCGGTGGACGGGTCGGATTATCAGATTTTGATTGAAGCGGATTTTCTGGTGAATCTATATGAGGATGGAGCCAGTGAGGCTGCCGTCCGGGCGGCTTATGAGAAAATTTTCAGGACACAAGCCGGCAAACAGCTTTGCCGCACCATATTTTCTATCTGACGGAGGACTTTATGCAGGAAACCTTATTGAATTTGATCGGTGATTACGGCTATCTGGGTATTATGTTGTTGATTTTTATTGAAAATGTTTTTCCGCCGATTCCGTCGGAGGCGGTGTTGCTGTTCGGCGGTTTTATGACGGAAAAAACGCAGTTGCAGATTGTACCGTGTATTTTGGCTGCAACGGTGGGATCATTGGCTGGCGCGGCGGTATTATATCTGCTGGGGCGCATTTTAAAAAAAGATCGAATCAAAAAGCTGTTTAGCGGAAAATTTGGGAAAGTAATGCGGCTGAAGCCGGAGCATGTGGATCGGGCGGACGCCTGGTTTGTAAAATATGAAAAAAAAGCGGTGTTGATTTGCCGGTGTATTCCGGTTGTGCGCAGTCTGATTTCGATTCCCGCAGGAATTTCGGAGATGCGTCCGGTTCCGTTTTTTGTACTGACCGCACTGGGCAGCGCGGTCTGGAACAGCGTGCTGGTGGGGTTAGGTGCGTTCATGGGAGATCAGTGGGAACAGGTGCTGTTTTATATGGAGCAATACACCTTTGTGGTGGTGATTCTGCTGGCAATTTTGGCAATTGCCGCAGTGATTTGGTATGTGTGGTATCGCCGGAAGAAAAAATCATCCTGACCGGGTTGGAGCCATAACGGTGCGCAAGCGCAGCCTGTAGAATTGCAAGACAGCAGGTTGTAGAGGTGTTATAGATGAACAAAGTGAAAATTACCGTTTTGAAAACCACGTTAGACCAGGAGTTGGCTGATCAATATGGTGTGCCGGGGCTGACGGCGTGTCCGATGCTGAAAGCGGGCCAGGTGTTTTATGCCGATTATGCAAAACCCGACGGCTTTTGCGATGAAGCATGGAAGGCGATTTATCAATATGTGTTTGCGCTGGCGCATGGTATGGATGACGGTCTGTTTTACTACGGCGATTGGATCAAAGAGCCGGGGGTGGCGATCTGTAGCTGCAATGATGGGCTGCGGCCGGTTATTTTTAAGCTGGAGGAAACAAACGAACTGGCGCAGATGGAATATATGCCGGTTCGATAGAGATATATAACAATATTGATATATGTTGTAGATCATAGGTTTTCGGCTTATAACAACAACAGGAGACGGGATAATGCCAACGCCACATAAGGAAAAATGGAAAATACCCACCGAAAAAATTCTTTTCGGTGGGTATTGCTTTGCATAGGATTATGCTCATTTTGTGTTCTGCTGTATATTTTGTTCCATATAGCCGCAAGTGAATGGGAAAAAATCATATTTCTCGGTTTTTACATGTATGAATCCATGAGCTTCATACCATTTTCTTAATTGTGTATTTTCTTCAACAATACCAATTCTGATTTTCGATATATCCAGGCTTTTGGCAAACGTAAAACAATGATTTAATAATTGTTCACCTATTTTACGATGCCGATATACAGGACTTACGCATAAATTATTCAATTCACATTCGTTGTTTTCTCCAAACAGCAATGAATAGTAGCCGATGATTTTGCCTTCAAAAAAAAAGCAAACATTTTCCTATTTTCGTTATCATATTGCCAATATAGTCTTTCATTGCTTGTGGAAAAAGCGGTGAACCCTGGTGCGTTTGTTTGAGTGAAATTGAACTCATTTGCAACAGTCAGAAAGCTTTCTCGTATCAACACAACACATTCCGGTATTTCCGAACGGTTAATTTCTCTTATCATAGCAGCCCTCTTTAGAATGCTAAAATAATCCTATACCGTAGCAAGCAGGGAAACTGTGCGGACAGTTTCTGCCTGAATCGAAGCAAGAGCCGATTCCCTTTTATCAAGCTCTCTAATCATCAATAAACTTAAGGAAAGTCGGAGCATTGGCTCCCTAATACCCCTAAAAGGCACTACACCGTACCTCTGCATAAAAGCTGCCTTATTTGGCGTTGGCGAACCCGTCTCCTGTTATTTGTGATGACAATGTGAGCTGCTGCAGTCAGTTGCCCAGATAGGTGAATCGCGACACTGTTTTGCCGTTTTGAGCTACGGTCTGTACAAATATGTTCAGCGGACGAACCC
>CALWVC010000023.1 GCA_944384865.1 uncultured Clostridia bacterium | reverse complement strand
TTGGCCATGGTATTGAACTCTTCAGCCAGCAGGCCGATCTCATCATGCCGCTCCACCGGAATACGCTGTAAAAAGTTGCCCTTTTCCATGTTGCGGGCGGCCTGCGCCATCAGCCGGATCGGCCGGGTCATCTGCGCCGACGCGATATAAATCGCAATAAACGCCATTCCCATCACGATCACTGCACAGATCAGAATGATCCGAATGATGCCTTCCAGATATACGTCCATCTCTGCGAACGGGACCGATGCAAACACCGCGCCCACCGTCTGGCCGCGATAATAAATGGACGTGCCCACCGTATAAAAATCTTTCTGATACAGCCCGCGCATCGTGCCGACCCGCTCGTAGCAGCCGGCCAGTGCCTGCTGCATAATGCTGCTGTCAATCGTTGTATTTTTATGCATACAGTCAGCCTGTGCGCCGTGAGAACAGCCGACATAATTGCCGTCGATATCTGCGATATAAATATCCGCGCCGATCATATCCCCGTCGATAATGAGAAAATCCTGCATGCTGTCGCTGAAGCTGTTATCTGCCAGCGTGCTGGCCGTTACCATGGAAATGGTCTTCACATTGCCCGTCAGCAATTCGTTTTTATCAGAGATCCACTGGTTGCGGGAAAACACCACCAGAATCACACTGAAAATCAGAAAGCTGACAAACAGGATCGCCGCGGTAATCGAAAAATATTTGAAAAAAATGCTTTTACGCATAACGATCCCATGCTTTATCTGGTTTCAAATTTATAGCCCACGCCCCAGACCGTTTTCAAACTCCACTGGTCGGAAACGCCCTCCAGCTTTTCCCGCAGGCGTTTGACATGCACGTCCACCGTGCGGCTGTCGCCGTAATAATCAAAGCCCCAGACCTCGTCGAGCAGCTGGTCTCTGGTGTAAACCTTGTTGGGATTGGAGGCCAGATGATAGATCAGCTCCAGCTCTTTGGGCGGGGTATCCACCTGTTTGCCGTCTACAATCAGCTCATAGTTGGTCAGATTCACCACCAGCTTGTCATATTCCACTTTCTTAACGCCGTCGCCGTCAGACAGCCCGCTGCGCCGCAGCACCGCTTTGACCCGGGCGACCACCTCCTTGGCGTCGAAGGGCTTGACGATATAATCGTCGGCGCCCAGCTCCAGCCCTAAAACCTTATCAAAGGTCTCACCCTTTGCGGTGATCATAATAATCGGAACATCGCTGCTTTTACGGATCTCCCGGCAGGTCTGCCAGCCGTCCAGCCTGGGCATCATGACATCCAGCAAAATCATAGCGGGTGAAAACTTCTGAAACTGATCCAGCGCTTCCTGCCCGTCATGGCAGATCTGCACCTCATAGCCCTCTTTTTCCAGATACAGACGCAAAAACTCACAAATATTATTGTCGTCATCGACGACCATTACCCGAACGTCCCCCATGGTGTTTCTTTCCTTTCGTTTTTGAATTGGAATTCTGCCAAACACTGTGCTGCCAATGAAATTACCGCTCCGGCAGCCGCCGTGCAACTATGCTCTGATCAAAATCATTTCTGTTGAACGTACATTTATTATAAACGCAGCAACCGCCAAAATGATGAACGGTTTATAAACACTGTTTGGAAAAACAGTAAACGGTTGGCCGTTTCAGTCGATTTGCGGCATACTTTTTCAGTTGATTCCCGACATGCTTTCAGCTATAATATTCATAAGAATGAACACGCGGATACATTCCGCAAGGAAAGGGCGAATAACCATGTCAGATACCATCGCGGCCATCTCCACGCCGCTGGCGCCCGCCGGTCTGGGCGTGATCCGCATTTCCGGCCCGGACGCGCTGCAGGCGACCGGCCGGGTGTTCCGCTGCGCCGGGAACCGGACGCTGGACCAATTGGCCGGTTACACCGCCGCCTACGGCCATATGGCGGATGCCCGCGGCGAAATCGACGACGGCGTGGCGCTGGTGTTTCGCGCCCCCCATTCCTACACCGGCGAGGACACGGTGGAGCTGTCCTGTCACGGCGGTGTGGAGATTTTAAAACAGGTGCTGCGGGCGCTTTTGGAAAGCGGCTGCCGACCGGCCGGGCCCGGCGAGTTTACCAAACGGGCGTTTTTAAACGGCAAGCTGTCGCTGACACAGGCCGAGGCGGTGATGGACAGTATCCGCGCCGACGGCGAAGCCGCATTGCGCAGCGCCAATATCGTGCGCCGGGGCGGCGTTTATAAAGAGATTTCCGACTATAAGGAGCAGCTGGTGCAGGCCGCGGCGATGCTGGCGGCTTATATAGACTTTCCCGAAGAGGGGTTGGACGAGCTGGACGGCGGCGACTGCTTAAAGCTGCTGGACAATGTGAAAAACGGGCTGGGCACGCTGATCGGCCGGTATGACGCCGGGGCGGTATTGCGCAACGGCATCGACTGCGTCATTGCCGGCAAACCCAACGTGGGAAAATCTACGATTATGAACCTGCTGGCGGGCTGTGAGCGGTCGATCGTCACCGACGAAGCCGGCACCACCCGGGACGTGGTGGAGCAGACCGTCTCGCTGGACGGGATCACCCTGCGGCTGTCGGATACCGCCGGCATCCGCGACGCCGGCAGCCGGGCCGAACAGCTGGGTGTGCAGCGGGCGCTGGCGCATATGGGCGCGGCCCAGCTGGTGTTGGCGGTGATCGACGGCAGCCGGCCGCTGGACGACGACGACCGCAAAATGCTGGAGCATTTAGGGGACACACCCCGAATCGTGGTGGTCAACAAGACCGACCTGCAGCCCGACCCGGATCTGACCCTGCTCGGCGCTTATGGCAAACCGGTATGTATCTGCGCCAAAACCGGTGAAGGCGGCGACCGGCTGCGCCAGGCGATTTTAGCCGTCTGCGGCGCCGGTCGGCTGGATCCGGACGCGGTCTGTCTGTCCAACGAACGGCAGCTGCATGCCGCCCGGCAGGCCTATAACGTGGTTTGCGCCGCCGTTGCGGACTGCGCCGCGGGACAGACCTGGGACGCGGTAGGCGTATTGATCGAAGACGCTGTCGGCTATCTGCTGGAGCTGACCGGCGAGTCGGTCAGTGAAACGGTGGTCAACCGGGTATTTGAGCAATTCTGCGTGGGAAAATAAAGTTCTGCATATCAGAGCGTGGATTAGACGTATGTATTTCGATCGGGACAAGACACCCCGGCGCAATCAGGCTGTCAACAGACAGCGCCAACAAACCCTGCGCGGCTACGACGGCTGACCGCGCGCAACAGCCGCCATTGAAAAGGAGCTTATGATTTTGGAATATAAATATGAACTGCATCTGCACACCCGCGAGGGCAGCGCCTGTGCCCGGGATACCGCGGCGGATATGGTAAAGGCCCATCATCTGGCGGGCTATCAGGGGCTGGTAGTCACCGACCATTTTTTCAACGGCAACAGCTGTATCGACCGATCGCTGCCCTGGGAACAGCGGGTGAAGCTGTATTGCCGGGGCTATGAACACGCCCGGGCCGCCGGGGCGCAATATGATATGGATATTCTGTTTGGCATCGAATTCGGCGCGTTTGCCGGCGAGGGGCACGGCCGGGAATTTCTGATCTACGGCGTGGATCAGCAGTTTTTGCTGCAAAACCCGGATCTGCTGTCGCTGAACCGGGCGGAATGTGCTAAAAGAATTCACGCCTGGGGCGGCTATATCGTCCACGCTCACCCGTTCCGCCAGGCGCCGTATATTGACGATTCCACGCCGCCGGATCCGGCCGGGCTGGACGGTGTCGAAGTCTATAACCACGGTAATCTGCGCGGCGAACAGGATCCGGGCTGGAACGACCAGGCGCTGGCATTCGCTCGCAGATATGATCTGGATATGCTCTCAGGCTCGGACACCCACTGGGTGCAGAGCACCGGCGGGGGCGGCATGGTGTTTGACCACCGGATCCGCGACAGCCGGGCGTTGATTGACGCGCTGAAAAGCCGCGCCGGTAAACTGATCTGGAACCGGCAGCCGCGGGAAATCCGTTATCAATAGTCCGCGCACAGCATGACAGCGTATACGCCGTTTCAGGCGTATACGCTGTTTTTTCCGGCGCCGGTTCCAACGCTGTCCCGACTGACAGGATCAATCCTGTACCGGCGGGTAGGCGTTCAGACAATTTTGCAGATAGCGGCAAAACGCCGTGCGCTGCGCCGCCGGCTCTATGAGCTGCGCCGACGGCCCCAGGCCGGCCAGCCAGCCGTAAAACTGGGGGCTGACCGCTACCTGCACCCGGATGCAGAACGCATCCGGCCCGTCGGGCATCAGGGTGGTCTCCTTGCCGAAACGGTCGATCACCACCCCCACCAGCCGGTTGGAAAACCGCAGCTTGAGCGACTGGATCTCGCCGTTGTACATTGAGAAAAACCGGGCGGCATACAGCCCCGGATCGCTGTTTTCAAACAGCTCTATGCCCTGCCGCGGCGTATCGGTGATCTGCAAATCGGTCATTTTATCCACCCGGTAGTGTTTCAGCGACTGCGCCGCCGCATCGTAAGCGATCAGATAATAATTTTCATCGTCCCAGGTCAGCGCGAACGGACTGACCGTATACAGCCCGCCGTTTTTACGGTAGGCCCGCTCTTTTTTGACCGTATACTGAAAATAGCGAAAGGTGATCTGCCGGTTGCGCAGAATGGCGGTATGCAGCAGATCCACCGTATAATAGATGCTTTCGTTCATGGTCTTGACCCGGTTGGATACAAACACCTGCCGGTGCAGGTTGGCGGCCTGCCGCCGGCTGCACAGCGTCTCCAGCTTGCCGATCAGGCGGGTGGATTTTGCTCTGGTCAGGAACTTGGAGGCCTGTACCAGATCTACCAGCAGCTTGACCTCGGCCAGCTCAAAGGTGCGCGCACCGATATAATGTCCCGGCTGCTTGCCCCGCACGCTGATAACATCGGCGCCGAACTGCCGCAGCAGCTCCAGATCGCTGTAAACCGATTTGCGCTCGGCCTGTATCCCCCGCTGCGCCAGCGCGTCGATCAGCGCCCCGGTAGACATCGGGTGCTCCTCGTCGGTCTGTTCAAATAAAATCTGATAAATATACAGCAGCTTGAGCCGCTGGTTTGCGGATTTTGGCATCCTCCTCCCCCCTCTCTATATCGCCGGCTGCGGATCAGCCTGCCCGGCCGGCGGCGTCAGCGCCTGCACCGCTTCCAGGAACCGCAGCGCCGCCGCCGACGGCCGCCGGGCATACAGCAGCCCGTAGGGAATGGTCTCCTCCCAGTCTACCGGGATGGTCACCAGCGACGGGTGCACGTCCTTCCAGCATTCAATGGTGGACAGCACGCTGCCGGTCTGCTCGCAGCGGTTGAATACGCCGACGTCGTAAAAATGCGCCGTATCCGCAATGGTGATCTGCGGATGCCGCTCGATCTCGTCCCGGATCCGGTCGTTGATCGGCGAATCGCCCCGCCGGACCATCATCAGCGTCTCGCCGTAAAGATCGGTCAGCCGCAGCCGCTCTTTTGCGGCCAGCCGGTGCCGCACCGGTACGGCGCAGCACAGCCGGTATTCTCCCAGCGGGTAAAAGCTGCAGCGGCGCAGCCACGCCGCCGAATCGCATACCCCCACCAGAAAATCAAAGGTTGCGCCGATATGATCCAACACCGACAGGATCTCTGCGTGATCGTCCTCAAACGGCACAATGGCGATCTTAAACTGCGGCAACCGGTCGTTGACCCGGTTCCACAGATCCATAAACGGTTTACAGGGATTGAGCATCGACGTGCCTACCCGGATCACCGTCTGCGCCGCAGCAGCCCGGCGCGCCCGCTCCAGCGCCTGGGCGGAATATGCGATCATGCCCTTGGCGTCTTTATACACCGACTCGCCCGACGCGGTCAGCCGCACGCCATGATTGGTGCGCGTCAGCAGCCGCAGGTCCAGCTGCTGCTCCAGCGCGTTGATCTGTTTCATGACGGCGGTAGGCGAAATATACAGCTTTTCCGCCGCTTTGGTAAAGCTGCCGCAGTCCGCCACGCAGAGCAATACGTCCAACAGACTGTTATACACGCGACCACCCCTTTGCATAAACTTTTTGTTTATGCCATGATAACATACCGGCGATTCCCTGTCAAGCGCCCGGACGTTATAATACAAACAGGAAGACCATTGCAGAAAGGAGCGGTTTACATGTCGGAGCTGATCGTTTATTTTTCACGATCGGGCAACAACTACGTCAACGGGCGCATTTGTAATCTGCCGGTGGGAAATACGGAGGTTGCCGCCCGGATGATCGCGGCGCAGACCGGCGCAGACCTGTTCAGGCTGCAACCGGCCGTCGCCTATTCGGAGGATTATTCGGAATGTATCGAACAGGCGCGGCAGGACCAGCGCCGGGACGCACGGCCGGAGCTGATCGCCTACCCGGCGCATCTGGAACAGTATGACACCATCTATCTGGGGTATCCGAACTATTGGGGCACGATGCCGATGGCGGTGTTTACCTTTCTTGAAAAACAGGATTTTTCAGGCAAGCGCATCCGGCCGTTCTGCACCCACGAGGGCAGCGGACTGGGCCACAGTGTGGCGGATATCCGCCGGCTGTGCAGGGGCGCGGTGGTCGACGACGGACTGGCGATCCACGGCGCACAGGTGCAAAAAGCGCAGCAGACGATCCGCGAATGGGTGTCGCGTTGAACAACGCTTCAGATAGCCGGCGGATTTGAAATATTTTCATAAATAACGGAGGCGGTCAATCATGGAATATGTTACATTGAATAACGGCGTCAAGATGCCGATGCTGGGTTACGGCGTTTATCAGGTGGATCCTGCGGAATGCGAGCGCTGTGTAACCGACGCCATCGACGCGGGCTATCGTCTGATCGATACGGCGCAGGCCTATCACAACGAAGAGGGCGTGGGCAACGCCATCGTCAAATGCGGCGTTCCCCGCGGGGAGCTGTTTATCACCACCAAGGTCTGGATCTCCAACGCCGGGTATGAAAAAGCCAAGGCGTCTATCGATCAGTCGCTGCAAAAGCTGCGCACCGATTATATCGATCTGCTGCTGATCCATCAGCCCTTCGGCGATTATTACGGAAGCTGGCGCGCCATGGAAGAAGCCTACCGCGCCGGCAAGCTCCGGGCCATCGGCGTGTCCAACTTTTATCCGGACCGGCTGATTGATTTGTGTACATTCTGTTCGGTCACGCCGGCGGTCAACCAGGTGGAGACGCATGTGTTCCAGCAGCAGAAGGCCGCCCGCGAGATTATGGACAAATACCGGGTGCAGCATGAATCCTGGGGGCCGTTTGCCGAGGGCAGGAAAGGTTTTTTTGACAACCCGGTTCTGGCTGAGATCGCCAGAAAACACGGCAAATCCGTGGCGCAGGTCGCGCTGCGCTATCTGTTGCAGCGCGGCGTGATCGCGATTCCGAAATCGGTTCGCAAAGAGCGGATGCAGCAGAATATCGACGTATTTGATTTTTCACTGGATCAAGCGGATCTGCAGGCGATTGCCGAACTGGATGAGGCGCAAAGCGCGTTTTTCTCCCATTATGACCCGGCGACGGTAGAGTTTCTGACCGGGCTTGGCAAATAGTCGCGCCTGCTGCGAAAGGAAGGATTTTTATGAACCGTCAAACATTTAAAAGCCTGTTTCCCATCGGGGAAAAGAACACGGCGTTTGCCGATTACTTTATCGGGCAAAGCTATCTGAACATGCTGACAACCGCCGGCGTTTCCATCGGCAACGTCACCTTTGAGCCGGGCTGCCGGAACAACTGGCATATCCACCACAAAGGCGGCCAGATTCTGCTGGTCACCGGCGGGCAGGGCTGGTATCAGGCCTGGGGGCAGCCCGCGCGTCGGCTGCGTCCCGGCGACGTGGTTGAGATCCCGCCGGAGGTCAAGCACTGGCACGGCGCCGCCAAGGACAGCTGGTTTGCCCATCTGGCAGTGGAGATTCCGGCCGAGGGCGCGTCCAACCAGTGGCTGGAGCCGGTGGCGGACGACGATTACAACGCGTTGCAATAAAAGAAGGACGGCGAACAGCCGGGGCGTAGGCCAGCCCGGTAACAGCGACCGGCAACCGCCCCCGGTGAAAAACGCGCCGGAACGGCTCTTATAAAAAACGGTACACAGGCAACAGCGCCCCGCAGTTCATCCTGCGGGGCGCTGTTTTATACAGAGCAAATTTCTGCTAATCTAAAACATAGATTTCAATGTTGCGCCGGCCAAACTGCACGCACTCTTCATAGGTATCAAAATACAGGTCGGCGATGGTATTGCTGTTGTACACAAATCCACCGGTGTCCGCCGCAACCGCATAGCCGTAAATATACGAGCCGCTGGGCGTGCGGATATACAGCCGGGTGCCATAGGGGAACATCTTGGGATTAACCGCGATATAGCCTTTCTGTGGCTTTCTGCCCGAGGCGGTCAGGCCGGTGTTATAGGCATCGTAATATGCAGTGGCCGAACCGGTATATTTTGCGGTATAGTGCAGCGGTACGCCGTTATCGTCCAGCCAGATGGTGGAGGACGGGGTCAGCGTCGAAATGCAGGAAACCGCCTTGCCGTTGGAGGCGTAGGCCACCGCCGCGTCGGAATCTGTATCGGGCACAGACACGCTGGTGGTTGTCTGCGGCTTTTTCTGCGTCGTAGCCGCCTGGGTCGTAGCCGCCTGGGTCGTGGTGGTTTGATCGGTCACATTTCCCACCGACTGACTGATCAGCTCGCTCTCTGCCACTTCGCCGTTGACCAGCTTATTCTGATACACATGGGTGACCACGCCGGTCTGCCCCTGCTTCAGCGCGTCGTCGTCCAGCGTATCGCTGTTTTTGACCAACGCCATATATTCAGAATAATCCACCACCTGATCCTGTTGCACGGTAGCATATTCCACCCGGTCGACAGTGATCACGTCGCCGTCGGCGATCTGTTCGCTCAACGACAGGCTGCAGACGTCGTCGTTATCCAGCATAATACCCAGCTCATACAGCGCTTCAGCAACATTGCCGCTGTTTACCACATAGTTGCCGGTGATACCGTCGGCCGTCACCGTAATCTCATGACGCCGGGTCACTGTCAGCAGGTAGTTGTTGGCGTCGGTATTGCGCAGCTCGGTCAGGTCATGTTGGTTTAAAGTCATATTTGTTTTTTCGAGCAGCGCGGATTCATCCAGCGCGATAAAAGAGATCAGCTCTCTGGTAACCATGCCGTCGGTCACCATATAATTGCGCAGGCTGGCGGCCGCAGCCGTCACACCGGCTCCTGCCAGCACCACCGCTGCCATCGTCAGGCAGATCAGCAGTTTTACACGTTTAGACAGGCTATGTGATGCGCACTTGTTTTTGAGATGCGCAAACGCGGGTTTCCGCGTGGCATGCTCTTGACTCAGTTTCATCAAATCACCTTTCATTGTTATCTGCGGGCTGCTTTGCAACCCTTTGTAATCATTTTGAAAATTGTTGCAACGGCGAAAGATGCGACGTAACACCGCTTCTCCACTATTGTTATGCAACCGTAGCCATTATATTCGCTGTTTTTCACCATGTCAAGTTTGCTGCCATCCTGTTTTTTGGCATAATTCACAAAAACGATGTTTACAAATCCATTACAGAGGTTACAAATTGTAATATTTCCGAGAAATTTCCGCCTAACCCCCACCTTTCCGGAGATTTGTTTGTGCATTTCGCCGTTTTTGTGTGAATAACACACACAAATCCGAAAAAGCCCATTATGACGCGGTTTTTGATCTGTTGTTTTAAAAAATGGCTCTATGTCGACTCCTCAAAACCGGCCGTTTAGTTTACATAAAACCATGTTTTATGTAAATAAAAGCGCCGTTTGGGGCTGTTGAATACCAAAAAAACGCTGTTTTTAACGCATTTTTAACAGCAAAAAAAACTGTTTCCTATATCCGACAGTTGCATTTAACGCCTAAATCGTATAAAATAATAATATCTGCAGCGGCGCAAACCGGTGTGGAAGCAAAGCCGATAACCGGAGGCCTGTTTCCGGTTTCTATGCAACCTATATACCTATATATAATAAGGAGGTGCTGGCACGATTTTGTGCCGGATGCGATGGGAAAAAGATTCACGGCCGCACAGATCACCGAAAAACTGACCGAAAAGCTGACCGGTCGGTTTAAGGTTCGCCCGAAGGACGCCACTGACGCACAGCTGTATACCGCGACTGTTCTGGTATTGCGCGATATTCTGGAAGAGGATTACGCCGCCTTTGCACAGGAAACCGGCAAACAACAGAAAAAGCAGGTCTGTTATTTATGTATGGAATTTCTGATGGGCCGGTCTTTAAAAAACACCTTATTTAATTTAAAGCTGGACACGGCCTTTGCGTCTGTATTGAAAAAATTTGGCTCAAAACTCGAAAATCTGTATGAGCTGGAACCGGACGCCGGGCTGGGTAACGGCGGGCTGGGCCGGCTGGCCGCCTGCTTTTTAGACGGAATGGCCTCTACCGGCATTCCCGCCTATGGCTATTCGATTTTATATGAATACGGCATTTTCCGTCAGAAGCTGGTAGACGGCTGGCAGACCGAAATGCCCGATTTCTGGCTGCCCGGCGGCGAGGCCTGGCTGGTAGACCACCCGGAAGAAGCTGTAGAGGTCCGGTTTGACGGCGTTATCGAAGAAAGCTGGGATAACAACTTTCATCATGTGGAACATAAAAATTACACGCCGGTGCTGGCGGTTCCCCACGATTTAATGGTATCGGGCTACGACGGCAAGGGCGTGGCGGTGCTGCGGCTGTGGAGCGCCAAAGCGCCGGGCTTTAATATGAAGCTGTTCAACGACGGCGACTATCTGCGGGCGATGGAGCAAAACGCCATGGCGGAAGTCATCAGCAAGGTGCTGTATCCGTCTGACAACCACATCGAGGGCAAATCGCTGCGCTTAAAACAGCAGTATTTTCTGGTCAGCGCTTCGATTGCAGATATTGTACAGCGCCACCTGCGGCAGGATGGGGATATGCGCACGCTGCCCGAAAAATTCGCCCTGCATATCAACGACACCCACCCGGCGCTGGTGATTCCCGAGCTGATGCGGATTCTGCTGGACGAATGCGGCTTTTCATGGGAGGAGGCCTGGCATATTGTCACCCGCTCTGTGGCGTATACCAATCATACTGTAATGAGTGAGGCGCTGGAGTGCTGGCCGGTGGATCTGTTTAAAGCGCGGCTGCCGCGGATCTATCAAATTGTCAAGGAGATTGACAACCGGCTGCGCCGGGAGGTCTGGGAGAAAACCCAGAACGTGGATTTTGTCGAACGCACGGCGGTGATTTCCGGCGGGATTGTCCGGATGGCCAACCTGTCTGTCATCGGCGGGCACTGCGTCAACGGCGTGTCAGAGCTGCACAGCGAGATTCTCAAAAACACGGTGTTCCGCGATTATTATATGTTATATCCTGAAAAATTCAAAAACGTTACCAACGGCATTGCCCATCGGCGCTGGCTGTGTCAGTCGAATCCGGGGCTGACCAAACTGCTGGACGAGACCATCGGGCCGGGCTATAAGACCGACGCCGCCCGGCTGGAGGATTTCAGGGGTTATTGCAACGATCAGAGCGTGCTGGACCGGTTGGCCGCCATCAAGCTGGAAAACAAAAAGCGGCTGTCCGATTTTGTCAAACGCACCCAGGGCGTTTGCATCGACCCCGAAACGGTGTTTGACGTACAGGCCAAGCGGCTGCACGAATATAAGCGCCAGCATATGAACGCGATGCATATTTTAGCGGATTATCTGGCGATTAAGGCCAATCCGGGCGGCGATTTTCTGCCAAAGACCTATCTGTTTGCCGCCAAAGCTGCGCCGGGCTATTTCCTGGCCAAAGACATTATCAAATTTATCAGCAACATCGCGGTGATGATCGATAAGGATCCGGATATTAAAGGCCGGCTGAAAGTCGTATTTTTAGAGGATTACCGGGTGACGCTGGCCGAGCTGCTGATGCCGGCGGCAGATATCTCCGAGCAGATTTCTCTGGCGGGCACCGAAGCCTCGGGCACCGGCAACATGAAGCTGATGATCAACGGTGCGATCACCCTGGGCACCGAAGACGGCGCCAATGTGGAGATCCACCGGGCGGTGGGCGACGACAACATCATTATTTTCGGCATGAACGCCCAGCAGATGGCCGCCGCCAAGCAGAGCTATCACCCGTCGCAGATTTTACAGGCTGATCCCCGGCTGCAGCAGATCGTCGGCCTGATGCAAGACGCTTCTTCGCCGGTATATGCGCCCAGCGTGGCCGGTTCGGTCACCGGCGCTGATCCCTATATGGTGTTAAAGGATTTTGCATCCTACTGCGACGCGCAGGACAAAGCTGCGGCGCTGTACCGCCAGCCCGAAAAAGGGCGTAAAATGGCGCTGGTCAATATCGCATCGGCGGGCCTTTTCGCCGCCGCACGCGCGGTTCGGGAATA
>CALWVC010000022.1 GCA_944384865.1 uncultured Clostridia bacterium | reverse complement strand
CCGAACTTCCGGTATTTTACAAACATTTCTGCCCTTCGCGGAACATGATGATCTGCCGGTATCATTACGGCAACGATTTAGAAAGCAAGGATTGCAAAGAGAGGGTTGTATTTTTTATGAGCAATGCAGGAATATTAAAAGCGTTCGTAGCCGTCGTGATGGCGGCCTGCGTTTTGATTGCTGCGGCCAGCTGCGGCGGTGAGATTTCGGTCATTACAACACAAAACGCTGCAGGTTCTGTACAGGAACAACCGGTCTCCTCAGCCCGACCGGCCAGCATCTATCCGCAGCCAATGTCCACCGTGGCGGATCCTGCTGCAACTGCAGAGCCTGCTGACGATCCTGAGATCGAATCGGTATTGGATGATCCTGAGTTGATTGCCAAACCCGAAAATGCGCCGCAGGAAGATCCCGAATATAACAAAAAGCCGGTGGAAATCACCCCAGATGATACGATCTCCGGCGTTCCCGCACTCCGACCAGATACAGGAAATCAAACAACTACAACCACTACAACCACAACAACTACCGCTTCGACTACAGGTGGTAACTCCACTTCCAACACAACCAACACGACAACCACTACACCTACTACCGCGCCGCATCCTGCCAACGGCTGGTTTACTGCCGATGGAAAAACCTATCTATACTATAACAACACACCGGTGACCGGTCATCAATCGATCGACGGCGTTCGCTATTACTTCGATAAAAAAGGTGTGCTGTCTTCCTATGTGGGTATCGACGTTTCCTATTCTCAGGGTAACATCGACTGGAATGCGGTCAAAGCCGCCGGTATAGATTTTGCAATTATCCGGGTGGGATTCCGAGGCTACGGCAAAGAGGGCAACATGCGCATCGATGAATATTTCGAACGTAACATCAAAGGGGCTACGGCTGCCGGTATCGACTGCGGCGTTTATTTCTACACCCAGGCTATCACCGTGCAGGAGGCCATCGAAGAAGCAGAACTGACATTGAAAGCAATCAAAGGTTTCACGCTGACCTATCCGATCTTTTTTGACACAGAACTTTGTTACGCCGACGCCAGTTTGAATCCCAATCCGGTTGCCAGAGCCAATAACTCCAATATTTCCTCCCAGTTGCGCACTGATATGGCAATTGCATTCTGTGATACGATTAAAGCCGCCGGCTATTACCCCGGCATATATGCCAGCGCCTCCTGGATCAACGACGTATTACAGCCCTCTCGGCTCAAAGGTAAATATGATCTGTGGGTTGCACACTGGACCTCCGGCGTCACCTCTTTCAGCCCGTATACTATTTGGCAATATACCGAAACCGGTCGGGTAGACGGTATTTCCAATGCGGTTGACCGAAATCTTGGCATGTTTGATTACGCAACCTATATTCGCAGAAATGGATACAACCATTTATCCTGATCTTTTTAAGGAGGAATCTACTTGACAAACCTATGGCACGACATCAGTCCGTCACGCTTATCTCCGCAGGATTTTATTGCGGTCATTGAAATTGAAAAAGGCTCCAAAAACAAATATGAGTTGGATAAGGAAACCGGCGCTATTATTCTCGACCGAATCCTATATACTTCCACTCATTATCCTGCCAATTACGGTTTTATTCCCCGCACTTACGCCGACGATGGAGACCCGCTGGACGTTCTGGTTCTATGCAGCAAAGCCATCCAGAGCTTAAGTCTGGTACGCTGTTATCCCATTGGAAGTATCTCCATGACCGACGGCGGCGAACTGGACGAAAAGATCATTGCGATCCCGTTTGAAGATCCAAGCTATAATGGGTATAAGGACATTTCCCAGTTGCCCAAACACATTTTTAACGAAATGCGGCATTTCTTTGCGGTTTACAAAACGCTGGAGGGCAAGCAGACGCTGGTCAGCGATGTACAGGATGCGCAGGCCGCCCGGCTGGTCATTCAAAAATGTCTCGATGCATATACCGCCAAATTCTGTGGCTGAACAAAGCTGCCAATCTTTTAACAACATGAATGCTCGTCCACTCAATTATATTCTTTTTAAGTCATAAAGCGGCCGCACGAAATAATTTGTGCGGCCGCTTTACCTATGATCATATAAAAAACCTTTTTCCAATACAAATTTTCACACCGTGATCCTCTTCCACCTTCACAACCACTCATTACGGCTCATCCGGATAAGATGGTCTTGTGCCGCCCTTGCGGCGATACCACCCTTCGGGATACAGCGGATTGCTGTTGACAGTCGCCGATTCCACATCCACCTCTTCCGACTCCCCCGGTCGAATCAATCGTGCCATGACAACCAGCCGCCAGTCATTATTGATATCATAATCACAGGTTACCAGCGTCAAAATCCGGTCGTTTTCCTGCACATCCACCGGAATATTCAACAGCGTCCGTCGGCGCACCCGCTCGATAAAATACAGAAAATCCTCCTGTGAAGAAAAATCAGCACGTCGGAAATTGAACAAAACACCGTCATCCTCATCGTTATTGGTCTGGAATACCGCAAACACTTTCCATTTCATCTGTTTCTGAAGCGTATCAAACGTGATAACCGGTGTAGATTTATAAAAGCTCAGACGTTTATATCTCGTCAGTTGCCCAAACAGTCTGCTGGAATCCATCAGATTGTGACCATAAATCACCGTATTTTGGCTAGGTTTAGACAGATCGCATTCATAATCCACAAAATAGCAGCCGGAATAGCTGTAATATCCATAGATCGACCGGCGCAGATAATAGCTGTTGTCTGTCCCCTGTACCACCGCATCATCGATGGTCGTATTCGAAACCTGTAAATATCCCACCAGATCCCGGACTCGACCTGTAAACGCGCTGTAATCCCGTAACGCCTGCGTTGTTGGAACTTCAGCAGAAGTTTCCGTCGCCTGTACCGGCGTCTCAACCTCCGCCCCGGTCTCCGGCGAATCGGAAAACGGATAGAAATACAACAGTCCCAAAACCACGGCAATTGCCGCTATAATACATATAAACCGAATAACAGTATTTTTCATATACTTTGATCGCCCATTCAATAAAAAACAGCCCAAGCGGTATTTTTATCTGCCGTTTCACATTAAAAACACAGCTTCAATAAAACAAAAATTGCCGCCAGATAAAACAACATCCGGCCCCGTAATCAAATAAACGCGGCCGGATGACTGTCACAATACTCTATTTTTCCTGTTCTCCGCAGCAATCGCAGTCTTCATCGTCGCAATCGCATCCAAAATCAAACTCCAGCTTTTCACCACAAGCCGGACAATTGATATAATCCTGATCAAACATGCTTTCGTCGATACAGATTTCTTCGCCGCATTCCGGACAAGTCACATGATAAAACGCATCGTCTTCGTCATCCTCATCGCCGTATACATATTCTTCTAAATCGCCAAGATCTTCATCAATCTCATTGACCTGTTCTTCAATCTCAGCCGCATGATCTTCCATATCGCTAACCGTCAGCGCCATATCGTCCAACACATCGATGATCGCCTGAATCAGCTTATCGGTTTTATTCGACTCATCCAGACCCAGACCTTCGGCCAAGCCTTTTAAATAAGACACTTTCTCAATCACTGTCATAACAGATCTTCCTTTCTTGATAAAACACCGGAATTTAATCAGGCACGCTCCATATACTCGCCGGTTCTGGTATCAATGCGGATCATTTCACCCTCATTGATAAACAGCGGCACCCGAATCTCAGCGCCGGTTTCCAATGTTGCGGGCTTGGTCGCATTGGTTGCGGTATCACCCTTAACGCCCGGTTCCGTTTGAGAAACCTGTAATTCCACAAAGGTCGGCGGTTCCACACCAAAAACCTTTCCTTTATAAGACAACACTTTACAGACCATGTTTTCCTTGACAAACTTAAAATTATCTCCCAGCTCCGACTCATTGATCGGCACCAGCTCATAGCTTTCAGGATCCATAAAATAATACAGCCCGCCGTCGGAATAAGAATATTCCATATCTTTGCGCTCAACATAAGCCGTTGGAAATTTTTCTGTCGGGTTAAATGTTTTTTCTACTACCGACCCGGCAATCACATTGCGGATCTTGGTTCGCACAAAAGCCGCGCCTTTACCGGGTTTCACATGCTGGAATTCAATGATCTGATAAACATTACCGTCCATTTCAAATGTAACGCCGTTTCTAAAATCTCCTGCGGAAATCATTGTTTCTTTATACCTCCAAATTCCTGATAGTAATATTCTACCCTATTTCTGATTGGATTTCAAGCATAATTTGTGCAAAAACCGATTTATCGAGTGATTTCCTCCAGCTTGCGCAACGCAGTCAGATATCCGTCAGTCCCCTGCCCATAAATCTGACACACACAAGCAGGCCGGATCACCGATACCTGCCGGAATGACTCCCGTTTATGAATATCTGAAATATGTATCTCAACAAACGGTTTACATACCGCCTTGATCGCATCTAAAATCGCATAGCTGTAATGGGTATATGCCCCTGCATTAATCACACATCCGTCATAACGCGTGGTCATCTCATGTATTTTATCAATAATCGCGCCCTCGTGATTCGACTGAAAAAATTCTACAGCCACACCGAGCTGCCGCGCCAGCGCACTGATCCGATCGTTGACCTGCTGCAACGTTTCGCCGCCATAAATACCGGGTTCCCGCATTCCCAGCAGGTTCAGATTCGGCCCATTAATAATTAAAAAGGTTCTCATCTGCTCTCTCCTTTTTTCGCCTGTGTTGCGCTAAGTGCCTGCTGATAAAGCTGCTTCATCGTCAGCGCATCTTCCGCCTGCGTTCCGCTGGACTCACAAATAATCGTCGGCTCACAGTTCCGCTGTGCTAAAAGCAGCGCCAGCGGCTCAAAATCTGGTCCATAAACCGTATCTGAAAAAGTCAGATGTCTTTTTTCACCGCTGTCGGTATATTCAATTTTTGAAAAATGTGCATGAAACCGCCGCATCCGCTCATTGCCAAGCTTGTTTTCGATCGTATCCAGCACCGCTTTAAAGTCTGCATAGTCACGCAGCCCGCCCAATGTCCGGGCGTTCAAATGCCCGAAATCGATACACGGGATCATCCGTTCATCAAAAGCACACAGTTCCATCACTTCCTGTAACGTTCCCAGCTGATTGATTTTTCCCATCGTTTCCGGGCAGATATACACCTGTTGCAGCCCGTTTTCATCCAGCGTCTGCCGGGCTCTTTGAATCGTCTCCAGCGCCAGTTCCAGCGCATGCGCCCTCGTGATCTTCGCGCAGGAACCGGAGTGTACGACAATCCGGTCTCCGCCCAGCGTCTGTACTGCCTGCGCGCTCTGCAAGATATATTCTACGGATTTTTCCCGCTTTTCAGCCTCGACAGACGACAGCGAAATATAATACGGCGCGTGCAGCGACACCCGGATTCCCAATTCTTTCGCGCTTTGTGCAAATTCTTTTGCAGTCTGCGCATTTAACCGCACCCCGCGTCCGCACTGGTATTCATAAGCGTCCAGTCCAAATTTTTTTACAAATTCGGGCGCCTGTGCATTGGTTTTATATCCCTGTGCCGCAAAGCTGTCTGCATTGCCGGCGGGTCCGAAAAGTGCGCTCATTTTAATACTCCTTTAACTTACATTTGATTCGCCGCTCCAAACGGCGCTTCATCTTAAAAAAACGACCGGGTTCTTCCATCATCGGCTCCACCAGAATGGTCCGAACCCCACAAAGCCGTCCGCCCAAAATATCCGTAAAAATCTGATCGCCTACCAGTGCGACATGCGCGCCGTCCACCTGCAACGCGCGCACCGCCCGCAGCATCTGAAACGGCAGCGGCTTACAGGATAAACCGGAAAAAGGAAGCTGTACCATCCCTGCAAACCCGGCGATCCGCCTGTGTTTCGCGTTGGAAACAATCCGCATCTGAACACCGGCGCGCTTCATCTGTTCAATCCAGTCGATAATCTCGGGCGGCGGCGCCGTCGCCTTATCCACAGCCAGCGTATTGTCCACATCCAACAGCAACGCAAAAATCTGTTGTTTTTTTAAAAAATCCGGGGTAATCTGTGTCACAGAGCGCATATAAAAATCCGGCACAAGCAAAGACATATAATTCCTCCTGACGTCCTCAGAAACCAATTCAGCCGCCAGGTTGATCCCCTTTGTAAAGCGGCATATATATGGCCAGCTGATAATTCTGCCGGCGTATGCCCACACATCTCGCCACACCATTTGGATATCTTTTCAGATTTTTCCCGCTGCGGCAATGAAAAAAACGGGCAAAAGCCCGTTTTCCATTTGTTTTACTATTCAAGCACATATCGCAAGCAACGCAACACAACTGACCTGTTTACATGAACAGCTCAAACAAAAGAGGGCCGCTACATTTATTTATATTTGCGCTTACGAGCCGCCTCAGACTTCTTTTTTCGTTTCACAGAAGGCTTTTCATAGTGTTCTCTTTTGCGAACCTCCTGAATAACGCCGTCTCGAACCGTTGCTCTTTTAAAACGTCTGAGCGCATTTTCAAGAGATTCATTCTCTTTTAAACGAACCTGACTCATTATATATTCCCTCCCTCCGCCAAGCTAGCAGGGGTATAAACCAACCTGAAAATTATTATACTATTAAGTGGAGTTAATGTCAATACGTTTCCGGCAGAAATTTACGGTTTTGCTACGATATTTACAAGTTTTCCCTTTACATAGATTTCCTTAACGATCTTCATATCAGCCAAAATTTCCTGCACACGGTCATTTGCTTTCGCCGCGGCAATCGCATCTTGTTCAGAAAGATCCGCCGCAACCTGCAGCTTCGCACGCACCTTGCCATTGATCATCACTGCAATTTCCACCGTGTTTTCTACACACTTTGCAGGATCATATTCCGGCCAGGCGGTTTGATTCAGTCTCCCCGGAAAAGCGCACATCTCCCACAATTCCTCTGTGACATGCGGCGCAAATGGATTCAGCAGCGTAATGAAGATTTTAAATTCTTCTCTGGTAACCGTCTTGCTGTCATAAATTTTATTCAACAGCGTCATCATTGCCGCAATCGCCGTATTGAATTTCATATCTTCAATATCCTGCGTCACTTTCTGAATGGTGCGATGAAAATCGCCCTCCATCTCCGGCCGAATCTGCCCGTCACAGAGCATATCAAACATCTGATAAGTACGATCCAAAAACCGGCTGCAACCCTTGATGGAACTGGGATTCCACGGCGCCGATTTTTCAAAATCGCCGATAAACATCTCATACAGGCGCATTGTGTCTGCGCCATATTCCCGCACAACATCGTCCGGATTGACCACATTCCCGCGGGATTTAGACATTTTTTCACCATTCTCGCCCAAAATCATACCGTGGCTGGTACGCTTTTGATACGGCTCCGGCGTCGGCACCACGCCAATATCGTATAAAAACTTATGCCAAAACCGGCTATAAAGCAGGTGCAACGTGGTATGCTCCATACCGCCGTTATACCAGTCCACCGGCAGCCAGTATTTTAATGCCTCAGGAGACGCCAGCGCCTGATCGTTATGCGGGTCGGTATACCGCAGGAAATACCATGACGATCCCGCCCACTGCGGCATCGTATCCGTTTCGCGCCGGGCCGGGCCGCCACACTTCGGGCAGGTGGTCTGCACCCAATCTTCCATATGCGCCAACGGAGATTCTCCGTTATCCGTCGGCTCATAAGATTTTACATCCGGCAAAACCAATGGCAGTTGTGACTCATCCAGCGGTACATAACCACATTTGTCACAATGCACAATCGGAATCGGCTCTCCCCAATACCGCTGACGGGAAAAGACCCAGTCACGCAGTTTAAAGTTTACTTTTTTAGCGCCGATGCCCTTCTCTTCCAGATATTGAATGATTGCTTCCTTGGCCTGTTCCACAGTCATTCCGTTTAAAAATCCAGAATTAATCATAATGCCGGTATCACAATCGGTAAACGCCTGCTTCTCAATATCGCCGCCCTGCACTACTTCAACAATGGGCAAATGAAACTTTTTCGCAAATTCATAGTCTCTGGTATCATGCGCCGGAACCGCCATAATCGCGCCGGTTCCATAAGAAACCAGCACATAATCGGAAATGAAAATGGGAATTTCCCGCCCGGTCAACGGATTAACCGCCGTAACCCCTTCAATCTTCACGCCGGTTTTATCCTTATTCAACTCGGTACGTTCAAAATCAGATTTATGCGCCGCTTCCTGCTGATATGCACGCACGTCGTCCATATTGGTAATCGATGCCGCCCACTTCTCAATCAGCGGATGCTCCGGCGCCACTACCATATATGTAGCGCCAAACAGCGTATCCGGCCGGGTGGTAAAAACGGTCAGATCATCTCCCTGCGAGGTCGGAAACTGCACCTGCGCGCCGGTAGACCGCCCGATCCAGTTGCGCTGCTGGGTCTTGACCCGGTCGATAAAGTCCAGCTTGTCCAGATCGTCCACCAGTCTCTGCGCATAATCGGTGATTTTCAACATCCACTGACTTTTGGTTTTGCGAACCACTTCACTGCCGCAGCGCTCGCAAACGCCACCGACCACCTCTTCGTTGGCCAGTACACATTTACACGAAGTACACCAGTTCACCGCCATTTCCGCCTTATAAGCCAATCCATGCTTAAACAATTGCAGAAAAATCCACTGGGTCCACTTATAATAAGAGGGATCGGTGGTATTGATTTCTCTGCTCCAGTCAAAAGAAAAGCCCAGCGCCTTCAATTGCGCTTTAAACCGCTCAATGTTTTGCGCGGTCACCTGCGCAGGATGCACATGATTTTTAATTGCATAATTTTCGGTCGGTAACCCAAACGCATCCCAGCCCATCGGAAATAAGACGTTATATCCCTGCATCCGGCGTTTGCGCGCTACAATATCCAGCGCGGTATAAGGGCGCGGATGCCCGACGTGCAGCCCCTGCCCGGAGGGATACGGAAATTCCACCAACGCGTAAAATTTCGGCTTGGTATAATCATCGCTACACGCGAACGGTTGTTCCTGATTCCAAACACCCTGCCATTTTTTCTCAATCTGCGCAAAATTATAGCTCACTGTTGAATCACCTTTGTTATCCATTGATTAATGTGTTGATATCCACCTGCGGGCTGTCTTGCCATAGATGCTCCAGCGCATAAAACTCCCGGTCGTTTTTATAAAACACATGCACAATGACCGTGCCGTAATCCATCAGAATCCAGCCGGAGCTTTTTCCCTCAATATGATGCGGCTCGACGCCCATTTCCGACAGTTTATACTCTACCTCGTCCGCCAGCGCCTTCACCTGCGTGCTGGAGTTACCGGTGGCGATCAGAAAATAATCCGCCAGCACTGTCAGATCTTCGATCTGCAGCGCTTGAATATCCACCGCCTTTTTCGCATCCAGCGTCTGCGCCGCAATTTTTAAAATTTCATATGCTTCCATAATGTTCTTCATCACGCTCCGCTATCCGTCGCCGTTTCCTGTTCTGTGTCAAACTGGTTCAGCGAACCGCCGCTTTCAAACCAGTCCTCACCGCTGTCCGCGCCCGGAACCGGCAAAATTGCCAGATCATCTTCGGTCAGCAGCTCGGTTTCATAGGGTCGGAACTGCTCATTCAGCAGATCTACCAGATCTGCTTTATTAACCGAAAAATAAGATAATTGCGGCCAGCCGCTCTTCAAGCTGGTCCAATCCGGGCAGGTTCCCGGAACCGCCACAATATTTACATTATCCAGACTCAGCGCATGTGCTTTTTCCACATAGCCCAGCATTTCGCCCAGCGATAAATCGGTGGAAATATCATTCCAGCAGTTGACGGCGATTTCCTTCAGTTCACCAAATCCCATGCCGATAACCTTTTTGGCAAACGCGGCGTAAAACGTCCGTTGCGCCTCTACACGGCCGATATCACCCTTGGCATAGGAGTTTCTGTGCCGCACAAATCCCTCGGCCTCATAACCGGCCAGCGTCACTTCTCCCGGCCCGATGGTAATCGGAATCGCGTTTCCGCCGGTATCACAGGGTCGCGAATCCTCAACCTCATATTCCCGATCCAGATACATTTCAATACCGCCCAATGCATCCACGATTTTGCGGAACCCAGGGATGGTAATTTTCACATAATGGTCAATCGGCAGCCCAAACTCCTTATTGATCCGGCGCATCAGCGCTTTAATCGGCTGTTCGCCCTCTCTGGCCGCACCGTAAACTGCATTGATCTTGCCGGGGTATATGTCTGTTCCGATAAATGTATCTCTCGGAATCTGCAAAATGTCCATCCGGTTGTTCAGCAGGTCATAACAGGCAACCATGATAATATCCGTCAATTCTTCACTCAGATCGGTGCCTACGATCAGAAAATAAGAAACATTGCCGCTGGGGCTGGTCACGACCTCTTCAAACTGACCTTCTTCCTCCGGTTCGTCGCGGTCAAACAGTCGCATCTCCATCATGGTCAACCCTACCGATGTAATCGTAGAAAGCACCAGGATCACCGACATTACAACATTAAAGACAATCAGCTTGACATTGCGCGCCTTTTTTCTGCCGCGTACGGTGCGCATACTGGACAGATCCACGCCGCTTTGCATCCGGCTGTCGGAACGGATTTCCTCCATATCCGTCCGCCGTCTGCGCGAACTGTCCGAATAAATATCATTGGATGTTTCTCTCTCATAAGTTCTTTCCAAAGAACGTTCCCGGCGCGTCCTACTGTTACCGCCCGCACGATATGAATTCGTTGTCGGCCGTCTTTTCAAATCCTCCGACGAACGCCGGTTGTTTCTGTCTTCGCTCATGGGTCAATCCTTTCCCGCTGTCAACACAGCCTGATTATACGCCAGACATGTATCCGGATGCACCGGTTTTTTCTGTTGCGTCAGTTCCTGAATCGAAAATACCAGCGCGTCTACATAACAATGGTCCAGCCCGAGGCGCAGACTTTCCCGCAGCTGCTCCACGCCTTCAAAATTCCGCTCTTCTGAAACAAAATCAGCAATATACAAAATTTTATCCAGCAGCGTCATATGTTCCCGCGCGGTTGTATGATAACGAATCGCATCAATCACAGCACGATCTTCAATGTGCAACACCCGCTGCACATAAGCCGCGCCACAGATCGCATGCCACAGCTTTTTCTCATGTTGCTGAACATTATCTAGTATTATACCAAACTCTGAAAACATTTGCAACATCTTTTCATCGCTGTCGTTTTTACACACATCATGTAAAATGCCCGCCAGATACGCCTGATCCGGGTCTGCGCCGTACTGCAGAGCCAGCTGCTGTGCGCACCGCGCCACATTCATCGAATGGATATACCGCTCCGGGCGCAGCCGCTCCTTAATCAAATCAATATATTGCTCATACATATCAAACGCACCTGCCTATTTCTGATACAATCTGTTATTTAAAATATACGCTGCCACCGGCGCCGGCAGCATACCGTCCACCGGATGTCCGGCGCCGATCCGCTGCCGGATATCGGTTGACGACCAGGGCGGCAGCGAAACCTCCAACAATTGTATCCGGGCGCCCATTGCTTCTAACCGGGTTTGCTGCGCCTGCATTTGCGCATGCGCAATCCCTTGCCTGGCAGCCGCACAAATCACCGCCAGTTGAAAAATAGTTTCCGGCCGTTTCCAGTCCTGTAGCGTTAAAAACATATCCCCGCCGCATATCAAATACAATGTATCTGCCGGATACTGCTCTTTTAACATCTCCAGCGTCCGGCAGGTATAGCTTTTTCCGCCGCGCCGCAGCTCCAGGTCGCTGACCTGGCCGCCCCGGATCTGTGCGGCCGCCAACTTACACATCGCCAGCCTGTGACGGTCTGCCGCCAATTCGGGCGCCTGTTTATGTGGCGGGATACTGGCAGGGATCAACAGCGTCCGATCCAGCCGCAGCTCCCGCGCCGCAGCGTCCGCCAGCAGCACATGTCCCATATGCACCGGATTAAAGGTGCCGCCTAAAATCCCGGTTCGCATCAACATCGTTCCTTTCCAATGTCCCGTGCACAACACGCCCGCCTGCGCAACAACCTATTTCATAAACCGGATCTTCGGCTCCTGCGGATTACGTTTAAACAACACGATTTTCCGGCCGATCACCTGCACCACCTCGGCCCCTGTTTTGGCCGCCAGCTCCTGCGCAACCTGTCCGGCCGGCGCCGGCGTGGTCTCCAGAACCGTCATTTTAATCAATTCCCGGGCTTTCAGCGCATCGGCAACCTGCCGGACCAACGTCTCTCCGACGCCGCCCTTGCCAACCTGTAAAATTGCATCGGTATCCGCAGCAATCGCTTTCAGCTGCGCCCGTTGTTTGCTTGTCATATAATCATCCTTTCACGCTGTCGGGCGTTTATCCGTTTGGCTGCCTGGTAAATGATGTGCAGCCCGCTTTCATATATGCTGTTAATCGCTTCATCGGTTTCCGTCTGAAAACGGCGTCTCTGACACATCCGTATGTTCTTTTAAATACACCTGCAACTTCTGTAAAAGCTGACGAAGCGCATTGCCCCGGTGACTGATCTGATCCTTTTGCGCAGGCGTCAACTGCGCAAAACTCTGCCGGCCAACCATAAACAGCGGGTCATATCCAAAGCCATTCTCGCCCACCGGCGCAAAACCGATAAAACCGTCGCACCGCCCTTCGGCGGTAATATACGCGCCGTTCGGAAATGCCACATAAATC
>CALWVC010000021.1 GCA_944384865.1 uncultured Clostridia bacterium | reverse complement strand
GCATACTGCGACCTATTGAAAAATGGAACGCTCCAGAAAGGCGAGGGCTTTAATATTGTAGTTCCCACAGGGAACTTTGGCAATATTTTAGCAGGGTTTTATGCCAAGCAAATGGGAATTCCCATTCGTCGGTTTATCTGTGCATCGAATCAAAATAATGTGTTGACCGATTTTATACAAACCGGTGTATATGATCGGAACCGGGCATTTTATACGACAACCTCACCGTCGATGGATATTCTGATTTCCAGCAATCTGGAGCGACTGTTGTTTCATTTGTACGATGGGGATACATCGGCGGTGTCGGGGTTGATGCAGCAGTTGGCAGAGACGGGCAAATATGAAATCAGCGATTTGGCCCGGCAGCGGTTGCAGGAGCTGTTTTTCGGCGGTTTTTGCAATGATGATCAAACGGCGGCAACGATTCGGAAATTGTTTAACAACGATGGATATCTGTGCGATACGCATACGGCGGTGGCAGCGAAGGTGTTTGAAGATTATCAGACGCAAACCGGAGATTTGACGCCGGCGGTGATTGTTTCTACCGCGTCGCCCTATAAGTTTGCCAAAAGCGTGCTTACGGCGATAGATGACGGGGTGCGGCCGCAGACAGAATTTGAGATGACAGACCGGCTGGCGGCGGTGACAAAAACGGCGGTTCCCGCGGCGCTGGGCGACCTGAAGTCCCGGCCGGTGCTTCACACGGCCTGTTGTGATAAAACGCAGATGGCTGCATTTATCCGGCAGTCATTGGGGTTGTAATCAAATTTAACCGGGGTGATGACGTGGCGCTGTTTGCCATTTCCGATCTGCATTTATCATTATCCGGCAATAAGCCGATGGATGTATTTAGAGGATGGGAAAATTATGTAAGCAAGCTGCAAACCAACTGGAACCGGATGGTGGAGCCGTCGGATACAGTGGTGATTCCGGGGGATATTTCCTGGGAAATGAAGCTGCAAAACACGGTAACGGATTTTGATTTTATCAATCGCCTGCCGGGACGAAAGATTATTCTCAAGGGCAATCACGATTTGTGGTGGGAATCGGCGGCCAAGATGCAGCGTTTTTTTGATGAACATGGCTTTGATATCCGCATTTTGCACAATAATTGTCATATAGCGGAGGGAATGGCGCTGGCCGGCAGCCGAGGCTGGTTTTTCGATGATGCAGCGGGCGCGGACAACAAGGTGTTGTTGCGGGAAGCCGGCCGGGTGGACGCTTCGTTAAAAGAGGCTGAAAAGACCGGACTGCCAGTGGTATTGTTTTTACATTACCCGCCGGTAACGACCGAAGCGGTCTGTACGGAAATGATGGAAGTGATCCATCGACATCATGTGACCCGTTGTTATTATGGGCATATTCATAAAGCAGGCAGCTATAAGGCGGTCAACGGTGTGGTGCAGGGTGTGGAATTTCGCTGTGTGAGCTGCGATATGCTGGGATTTTCACCGTTGCAGATTCGGATATAGCGCAACTGCCTGAAGTGTGCAGAATCCGGCGGTTAAAAATTATGAAAAATTTATATAGCATATTCGTAAAGTCTGTGTTATAATCTTAATATTATGGCGCTGTGCGCGGACATAAGCCGCAGGGCTTATGTATAGGAAAGGATGTACATGCATGAGTTTAAAATCGTCAAACAAAGTGGATACCAACAGATATGAGCTGCAAATTACAATTGATGCGGATTTATTTGAGGCGGCAATCAACAAGGCGTATCGGCAGAATGTCAAAAAGATGAATGTGCCTGGGTTTCGGAGAGGCAAGGCGCCCAGAGGAATCGTAGAAAAACTGTATGGCGAAAACATCTTTTATGAAGATGCGTTTAATTCTTTATATCCTGAGGCGATTGATAACGCGGCGGAAGAAGCCGGTGTGGAAATTGTAGATTTTAAAAATGTAGATTTTGATTTAAAGTCTATGGACAAAAATGGTGTGGAGTTTACAGTGAAAGTTACCGTAAAGCCGGAAGTTGAACTGGGCGCGTATAAAGGCCTGAAGGCTGAAAAGCCGGCGACGGAAGCTACACAAGAGGATATCGAACATGAGATAGGACATCTGCGGGAGCGTGCTTCCAGAATGGTAACGGTGCAGGATCGTGCCGCGCAGGATGGCGATATCGTTGTATTTGATTTCGACGGTTCTGTAGACGGTCAGCCCTTTGAGGGCGGCAAGGCCGAATCTTATTCGTTGAAGCTGGGTTCCGGCCAGTTTATTCCCGGCTTTGAAGAGCAGATCGTCGGGCACCATACCGATGACGAATTTGATGTGAATGTCACTTTCCCGGAGGATTATCACGCGGAGGAGTTGAAGGGCAAAGCAGCGGTATTTAAATGTAAGCTGCATGAGATCAAGATGCGGGAGCTGCCGGAGGTTGACGACGAGTTTGCCAAAGACGTCAGCGAGTTTGACACGGTGGCCGAACTGAAGGACGATCTGAAAAAGAAAATTACCGAGCGTAAAGAAAAAGAGGCGGATACCGCCGTTGAAAGCCAGATCATTGATGAATTGGTAGACGGGTTGAAGGCGGAAATTCCTGAAGCGATGATCGAAGCCAAAATTGACGATAATATCCGGGATTTTGATTATACGCTGCAGATGCAGGGACTGAATCTACAGCAGTATATGAAATATATGCAAACGGATGTTTCCGCGCTGCGTGAAAACTATAAACCGCAGGCGGAAAAACAGGTGAAAATGCGCCTGGCGTTGGAAAAGGTTGCGCAAGTTGAGAATCTGGTTCCTACAGCAGAAGAAATTGAAGCGCAGTATAACGAATATGCGGAAAATTACAAAATGAAGCTGGAGGCGGTTAAGGCCGCGATTCCTGAAAAGGATCTGGTGAAAGATCTGAAGGTGAAAAAGGCTTCTGAGTTTGTAAAAGAGCATGCGCAGATCACGTTTGCGGCGACAGAACAGAAAGAACCGGCAAAGAAACCGGCAGCGAAAAAAGCTGCATCCGGCACGAAGGCAGCGGAAAAGAAGCCTGCGGCTAAAAAAACACCCGCTAAAAAACCGGCAACGAAAAAAGCTGAAGTTGCGAAAAAAGACGAATAAAGCGACTTTATAATTATTGGATTAAAACAGTTTTAGTGGCTGATACTAAAACTGTTTTAACCGCTTAGAAAGGAAGGCAGACTTATGAGTTTAGTACCTTATGTTATTGAGCAGACCAGCAGAGGCGAACGTTCATATGATATTTTTTCCCGCCTGCTGAACGATCGCATTATCGTATTGTCCGATGAGGTAAACGACGCTACCGCCAGCCTTGTGATCGCCCAGCTGCTGTATCTGGAGGGACAGGATACGACCAAGGATATCAGCCTGTATATCAACAGCCCCGGTGGATCTGTTTCAGCGGGATTGGCGATTTACGATACCATGCAGTATATTAAGTGTGACGTTTCTACGATCTGTATGGGTATGGCGGCTTCAATGGGTGCGTTTTTACTGTCCAGCGGTGCAAAGGGCAAACGGTTTGCGTTGCCGAATGCAGAGATTATGATTCATCAGCCGTTGGGTCAGGCACAGGGTCAGGCGACGGATATTTTGATCCATGCCGACCATATCAGTCATACCCGTGAGCGTTTGAATAAGATTCTGGCAGAAAACAGCGGGCAGCCGCTGGAGGTTATTCAGAAAGATACCGAACGCGATAATTTTATGAGTGCGGAGCAGGCCGTTGCATATGGCTTGATTGATAAGGTCATAGCGAAACGCTGATTATTCGGAGGTTGTTATGCCGAAAAATGAAAACAACTTGGAAAAACGGATCATTTGTTCCTTTTGCGGTAAAACTGAAAATCAGGTAGACAATATGGTCGCTGCGCCGAATGGGCTGTTTATCTGTGACGACTGTATCCGGCTGTGCTGCGAGGTTATCGGATTTGAAGGGCCGATTGTTCGACGCAGGAAAAAAACGGCTGATACGATGTCGGAGCCGCTGAAAACGCCGAAAGAATTAAAGGCTTATCTGGACGAGTATGTGATCGGGCAGGAAGAAGCGAAAAAGGCGCTCTGCGTAGCGGTTTATAACCATTATAAACGGATTCGCAGCATGGATGCGGACAATGGCGTGGAGCTGGGTAAGAGCAATGTGCTGCTGGTCGGGCCAACCGGCGTGGGCAAAACGCTGCTGGCGCAGAGCCTTGCCAGAGCGCTGGATGTGCCGTTTGCAATCACAGATGCAACAACATTGACCGAGGCCGGTTATGTGGGCGAAGATGTGGAAAATATTCTGTTGCGGTTGATCCAGAATGCTGACTATGACGTAGAGCGTGCGGAAAAGGGTATTATTTATATCGATGAGATCGATAAGATCGCCCGGAAATCTGAGAACACCTCGATTACCCGGGACGTCAGCGGCGAAGGTGTGCAGCAGGCGCTGCTCAAGATTATTGAAGGAACGGTGTCAAATGTTCCGCCCCAGGGTGGCAGAAAGCATCCGCAGCAGGAATTTATTAAAATTGATACTTCGAATATTTTGTTTATATGCGGCGGCGCGTTTGACGGGATCGAAAAGATTATCTCCAGGCGTATCGGTAAAAACGCGGCGCTGGGGTTCGGATCAGAACTGAAAAACGATCAGCAGGATGATGGAAAAATTCTGGAAAGCATCACCAACCATGATCTGGTTAAATTCGGCCTGATTCCCGAACTGGTAGGACGGTTGCCGGTGGTAACCGGGTTGAAGAGCCTGAACGCCGACGATATGATGCGGATTATGACCGAACCGAAAAATTCGATTGTCCGGCAGTATACCGAACTGTTCAGAATGGACGGTATCACACTGGAATTTACCGAAGATGCGCTGCGGCAGATCGCCGACAGCACCATCGAACGAAAGATCGGCGCCCGGGGTCTGCGCAGTATTTTTGAGCGGGTATTGCAGGATGTCATGTTTTCAGCGCCGTCTGATCCGGCGATTGAAAAAATTACAATCACAAAGGATTGTGTGACGTCCGGCGCGCAGCCGCTGTTTTTAAAGCGCAGTAAAAAACCCAATTCCGACGGACAGGCGCAGATTGAAAAAAGGGCGCAGTAAATGAAACACGGACGGGTTTCCGTCCGTGTTTGTTCGTTTTATAAAGACTGCGTCGGGAGGATGTTTAAAATTATGCGGTTTAACAATGTAGTATTTGAAGCGGCGTATGGAACAGCGGCGCAGCTGCCGGTTTCCGATCTGCCGGAGATCGTGTTTTCCGGTCGGTCTAACGTCGGAAAATCGTCGCTGATCAATAAGCTGTTTAACCGGAAAGCACTGGCCAAAGTCAGTTCTACACCGGGAAAAACCGCTACTGTCAATTTCTATCGAGCCGGCGATGTTCGGATCGTGGATTTGCCGGGTTATGGCTATGCAAAAGTGTCCGGCAGTGAGCAAAAACGATGGGCTGATTTGATGGATGGATATTTCGCCGGAAACCGGCGGATCTGTCTGGTAGTGCAGTTGATCGATATGCGGCATCCGCCCACCAGACTGGACAATCAAATGCTTGAATTTTTATGTAGCTGCGGGTATAATTTTATTATAGCGCTGACAAAATGCGATAAACTGAATCAGACGCAAACCCGGCAGCGGCTGCAGGCATTGGAAAATGAACTGAATATGCTGCCGCAAACGCCGGTATGTATCCCGGTGTCCGCTGTAAAGGGCGAGGGGATTATACAATTGCAAGAACAGCTATCTTTTTTTGTAGAAAACGGAGGAATGTAAAATGATCAATCCACATCTGACTGTAAATCAAAACGGTCACTTAATGATTGGCGGTTGTGATACGGTGGAACTGGCAAAAAAATTTGGCACACCGCTGTATGTGATTGATGAGCAGCAGGTTCGGGAAAATTGCCGGCTGTTTAAAGATTCCATTGAAAAAAATTATAAAAAAGGAATGGTCGTATTCGCCAGCAAGGCGTTGAACTGTCTGGAGATGTGCCGGATTGTCAAACAGGAAGGATTGGGGCTGGACGTTGTATCCGGCGGCGAACTGTATACGGCGATCAAGGCCGGGTTCCCGTCGGAGCATATCTTTTTTCATGGAAATAATAAAACCGCCGATGAACTCAAAATGGCGCTGGAGGAAAATGTAGGACGGATCATTGTCGATAATATTTTTGAGTTGGAGGAACTGGACGAACTGGCGCGGGAGATGAACAAAACCGCCAAGATCATGTTTCGTATCAAGCCGGGCATTGACGCGCATACCCATGATTTTATCCGAACCGGGCAGATTGACTCCAAGTTCGGGTTTGCGCTGGAAAACGGTGAGGCGCTGGATGCGGTGCGGCGTGCGAAGGCGTTGCAGAATGTTAAGCTGATGGGGCTGCACTGTCATATCGGTTCGCAGATTTTTGACAACCGGCCGTTTGTGGAGGCGGCGGAGGTCATGTTAAAGTTTTATTTAAAGCTTAAAAAAGAACTGGGGCTGTCAATGGAGGACCTGAATCTGGGCGGCGGCTTCGGGATCAAGTATATTGAACAGGATGATCCGGTGGGTTACGACCAGTTTATGGGCAGTGTCTCAGATGTGGTGCATGATTTTTGCAGCAAAAACGACATGGATATTCCCAGAATACTGATTGAACCGGGCCGGTCGATTGTTGGTCCTGCGGGGTTAACGTTGTATACGGTCGGCGCGGTCAAGGAAATCAAAGACGTCCGTAATTATGTGACGGTCGACGGCGGAATGACGGATAATCCCCGGTATGCGCTGTATAAGTCTGCTTATACGATCATGATCGCAAACAAAGCGGATCAACCGGCAGATTATACCGCTACAGTGGCCGGAAAGTGCTGTGAAAGCGGCGATTTGATTCAGGAAGGGTCCCAGCTGGCCAAACCGGAAAAAGGCGATATTCTCGCAGTGTTGGCTACAGGCGCCTATAATTATTCGATGGCGTCGAATTATAACCGGATTCCACGGCCCGCCATGGTCATGGTGAAAGATGGGCAGGCCAGAGAGATTATCCGCCGTGAGAGTTATGAGGACCTGATTCGGAACGATATTTGATTGTTGCGGACCGTTCATAGATATGCTATAATTTTGATATACTGATAACGGGGGGATCGTGTATGGATCTGACAATGACGCTGGTTTGGTTGGGGTTGGTTGTGGTTTTCGTCGTTATTGAAGGCGCGAATCCGCAGCTGGTGTCGATCTGGTTTGCAGGCGGTGCAATCGCAGGTTTTATCTGCGCGTTGTGCGGGGTGCCGCTGTATTTGCAGACACTGGTGTTTGTCGGAATTTCGGCGATTTTGTTGGTGGCGACCCGCCCGTTTGTCAAAAAGGTGCTGAAGCTGAAAACACAGGTCACCAATTCTGATTCTAACGTCGGAAAGATCGGCCTGGTGACAGAGCAGATTGACAATGTCAAAGGGATCGGTCAGGTAAACCTGGCCGGTATGCTGTGGACTGCGCGGTCTGTGGACGATGCGGTGATAGAGCCGGGAACCAAAGTGCAGGTCGAACGGATCGAGGGCGTTAAACTGATGGTCAGCACCGTTGCTGAACAGCAATTATAAAAAACGGAGGAGATTTGTATGCCGTCTGTTGCGTTGATTATCGTGGGAATCTTGCTGTTGGTGATTTTAATCATTATTATCAGCAATGTGAAAATTGTTCCGCAGGCGAAATCTTATGTGATTGAGCGTCTCGGCGCTTATTACGTTACCTGGGAAACCGGGCTGCATGTTAAAATCCCGTTTATTGACCGGGTGTCACGGGTGGTTCTGCGCAAAGAACAGGTGGCGGATTTTCCGCCACAGCCGGTAATTACCAAAGATAATGTCACCATTCAGATTGATACGGTTGTGTTTTTTCAGATCACCGACCCGAAGCTGTATACCTATGGAGTAGAACGGCCGATGCAGGCGATTGAGAATCTGACCGCTACCACGCTGCGGAATATTATCGGCGATCTGGAACTGGATAATACCCTGACCTCCAGAGATGTGATCAACTCTAAAATCCGCCTGATTTTGGATGAGGCAACCGATCCGTGGGGCATCAAGGTCAACAGGGTCGAGCTGAAAAATATTTTGCCGCCCAGGGAAATCCAGGACGCCATGGAGAAGCAGATGAAAGCGGAACGGGAACGCCGGGAGGCGATTTTGCGGGCCGAGGGCGAAAAACGCAGCCAGATTTTGGTAGCCGAAGGACGCAAAGAATCGCAGATTCTAGAGGCTGAGGCAGATAAACAGGCGGCAATTTTAAAAGCTGAGGCGGTCAAAGAGGCGAAAATTCGCGAGGCGGAGGGTGAAGCACAGGCGATTATGCAGGTGCAGACCGCGTTGGCTGACAGCATCAAACTGCTCAATGAAGCGAACCCCCGGCAGAGCGTTTTGACAATTAAAAGTCTGGAGGCTTTTGAGAAAGCAGCAGACGGAAAAGCGACGAAAATTATTATTCCCTCTGAGATTCAGGGGCTGGCCGGGCTGGCAACATCCCTGGCGGAGTTGGGCAGAAAAGAGCAGCCGCCGGCCAACGATTAAGGGCAGAGGGCCAGACAGGTATATCTCGCTTTGCCGGCATGATCGTAGCCGGGCGGGTGCAGCCATATAAACTGCGGAGGCGCTCCGCAGTTTCATTTTTACAAAAGTAGAAGGATGGTTGAAGATTTTGAAAAAAGTAGCTGTGATTATGGGATCCAAAAGCGATTTGCCGGTGGTAAAAAAGGCAATTGCAAAACTACAGGAGTTTGGCGTAGGTTATGAGGCGCATGTCATGTCTGCGCACCGCACGCCGGATCAGGCGGCT
Source organism: uncultured Clostridia bacterium (assembly GCA_944384865.1). GTDB lineage: Bacteria > Bacillota > Clostridia > Oscillospirales > Acutalibacteraceae > RUG14109. The sequence goes on along the minus strand of CALWVC010000021.1, from coordinate 3,904 downwards.
GAATTTTCCAAAAACGCGCGGGAGAATGGCTTTGGCGTGATTCTTGCGGCTGCGGGCAAGGCGGCGCATCTTGCGGGTGTGCTGGCGGCTCACACCACACTGCCGGTTATCGGGATTCCGATCAAATCTTCTACACTTGACGGGTTGGATGCATTGCTGGCCACGGTGCAGATGCCTTCCGGCGTGCCGGTAGCAACGGTAGCGATTGACGGCGCGGAGAACGCCGCATTGCTAGCGGTTCAGATACTGGCGTTGTCTGATGAAACGTTGGCCCAGAAGCTGAAGGGTATGAAGACAAATATGCGCGCGGGCGTGGCGGATGCAGATGCACAGCTGCAGCAGGAATTACAGGCGCTGTAAATACGGGGGTACATAGAATGGAAAGTTTTTCGCAGAGCTATAAAGACGCCGGCGTGGATGTAACAGCCGGTTACAAAGCGGTCGAGTTAATGAAAAAACATATTGCCCGCACAAAGACTGACGGGGTGCTGTCGGGCATCGGTGGGTTCGGCGGTTTGTTTGCACCGAATTTCAGCGGGATGCGTCGCCCGGTGCTGGTATCGGGCACCGACGGTGTGGGCACTAAGCTGAAACTGGCCTTTTTAATGGACAAGCATGATACAGTGGGAATCGACTGTGTGGCAATGTGCGTCAACGATGTAGTCTGCTGCGGCGCTGCGCCGCTGTTTTTTCTGGATTATATCGCGGTGGGTAAAAACAAACCGGAACGGGTGGCGCAGATTGTTTCCGGCGTTGCTGAAGGCTGTGTACAGGCCGGGTGCGCTCTGGTCGGCGGAGAGACCGCTGAAATGCCTGGCTTTTATCCGCCGGACGAATATGACCTGGCCGGCTTTTCGGTAGGCATGGTCGATTATGACCGTATGATCGACGGTTCTGCGGTGGAGCCGGGGGATGTGCTGATCGGTATCCGGTCATCGGGGGTGCATTCCAACGGATTTTCGCTGGTGCGTAAAGTATTTCAGATTGATGAGAAAACGATTAATACCCGGTATGACGAGCTTTCGTGTACGTTGGGTGAGGCGCTGCTGGAACCGACGAAAATTTATGTAAAAACAATGTTGTCGGTAATCGGGCAATGCAATGTGCATGCGATCTCACATATTACCGGCGGCGGGTTTTATGAAAACATTCCGCGAATGTTACAGGAGGGAACCCGTGCCATGATTGAGAAAGCCCGGGTTCCGGTGTTGCCGATTTTTGATTTGATTGCGCAGGTGGGCAAGATTCCAGAGCGCGATATGTACAACACCTTTAACATGGGTATCGGTATGCTGTTTGCGGTGGCGGCCGCCGATACGGATAAGGCGTTGGCTGCGGTGCAGGCGGCGGGAGAAAATGCGTATATCGTCGGAGAGATCCGACAGGGCGAAAAAGGAGTCGAGCTGTGGTAAAAAATATTGCGGTTCTGGTTTCGGGCGGCGGCACCAATCTGCAGGCGCTGATAAATGCGCAGCAGTGTGATGCACTGGGCGGCGGTGAGATCCGGCTGGTATTGTCCAGCAGGGCGGACGCGTATGCGCTGGCCCGGGCGGAGAAGGCGGGAATTCCCGGCTGTGTGATCAGCCGGAAAGAGTATGCCGACACAGCGGCTTTTAATGACGCGATTTTAAACCGGCTGCAGCAGGCAGAGATCGATCTGGTGGTGTTGGCGGGTTTTATGAGCATTCTGTCCGGCAGGTTGCTGCAAGTTTATCGAAACAGGATTATTAATGTGCATCCCAGCCTGATTCCGGCGTTTTGCGGCGACGGCTATTACGGGCTGCGTGTGCATCAGGCGGCGCTGGACTATGGCGTTAAGGTGACCGGGGCAACGGTGCATTTTGTTAATGAAATCACCGACGGCGGCCGGATCATTCTGCAAAAAGCGGTAGAAGTGTTGCCGGATGATACGCCTGAAACGTTGCAGCGCCGGGTTATGGAACAGGCGGAATGGAAGATACTTCCCATGGCGGTATCATTGATCTGCCAGGGCAAAATAGATGAAAATGGGAGGATTTCGAAGTGAATTTGATTGATCTGGGGCAGGAGTTGCGTTCTAATACCTATCCGGGCCGGGGTATCGTATTGGGCCTGACGCCGGATGGTGCACACGCGGCGATTGGTTATTTTACGATGGGCCGCAGCGAAAACAGCCGCAACCGGGTTTTTATTGATAACGGGCCGGATCTGAAAAACGAAGCTTTTGATCCGGCGAAGCTTACAGATCCGTCTTTGGTGATTTATACGCCGGTGCGCACGCTGGGAGAGACGACCATTGTGACCAACGGCGATCAGACTGACACCATTTATGATGCGCTGGCGGCGGGCGGCGACTTTGCGGGCGCGCTGCGTACCCGGACATTTGAGCCGGATCCGCCGAATTTCACGCCGCGTATTTCCGGCGTAGTGATTCGTGATCACGGTAAGCTGCGCTATAAGCTGTCGATTTTAAAAAGCATGCAGCACTGTGCAGATAGCGTGCAGCGGTTCTTTTATGAATATGATCAGCCGGTGGCGGGTACCGGGCATTTTATTCATACCTATGACGGAGACGGAAATCCGATCCCTACGTTCAGCGGTACGCCCAAGGAAGTAGCGATCTGCGGCGATCTGGATGTGTTTACTGAATTGTTGTGGACAAATCTGAATAATGATAATAAGGTTTCGCTGTTTACCCGGTTTATCAATTTACAGACCGGCGCGTTTGAAACCAGAATTTGCAATAAAAATGTTTAAGCGGGAGGATGGAATTTTGAAAGAACTGGAACTCAAATATGGTTGTAATCCGAATCAAAAACCGGCGAAGATTTTTATGGAAACCGGGGAACTGCCGATTCAGGTATTGAACGGCCGGCCGGGGTATATCAACTTTTTGGATGCATTTAATGCGTGGCAGTTGGTAACCGAATTGAAAGAGGCGTTGGGCCTGCCGGCGGCGGCTTCATTTAAACATGTCAGCCCGGCGGGGGCGGCGGTGGCGCTGCCATTGTCGGACACGCTGAAAAAAATCTATTTTGTAGATGATCTGGAGCTGTCGCCGCTGGCTTGTGCGTACGCCCGGGCTAGGGGTGCTGACCGGATGTCGTCTTATGGTGATTTTATTGCGCTGAGCGATGTCTGTGATGTGCCGACGGCTAAAATGATCCAGCGAGAGGTATCCGATGGTATTATCGCGCCGGGCTACACCGACGAAGCGCTGGCGATTTTAAAATCTAAACGCAGGGGTACCTATAATATCATTCAGATGGATGCAGATTATCGTCCGCAGCCGGTGGAGCATAAACAGGTATTCGGAATCACCTTTGAACAGGGCAGAAACGACGTGAAATTTGATGATAATACGTTTCAAAAAATCGTAACAAAAAATCAGACGCTGCCGGAGCAGGCAAAACGGGATTTGCTGATTGCGTTGATTACGCTGAAATATACACAGTCCAATTCTGTATGCTACACCAAGGATGGACAGGCGATCGGAATCGGCGCGGGACAGCAGTCACGTATTCATTGTACCCGGTTGGCGGGCAATAAGGCGGATATCTGGCATCTGCGCCAGCATCCGAAGGTGATGGGGCTGCCGTTTAAAGCGGATATTCGTCGGCCAGACCGGGATAATACCATTGATGTATATATCTCAGACGATGATATGGACGTTTTAGCGGACGGCGCATGGCAGCAGTTTTTCACTAGTCAACCTGAGCCGCTGACCAGAGAAGAAAAAGCGGCTTATTTGCAGACTGTTTCCGGCGTGAGCCTGGGTTCAGACGCGTTTTTCCCGTTTGGCGATAATATTGAACGGGCGCATCGCAGCGGTGTGCAGTATATTGTGCAGCCGGGCGGGTCGATTCGGGATGACAATGTAATTGATACCTGTGACAAATATGGCATCACAATGGCGTTTAACGGC
>CALWVC010000020.1 GCA_944384865.1 uncultured Clostridia bacterium | reverse complement strand
GGCGGCACCCGACTGCGGGACACCTATCATCTGCCCTGCGAAAATCTTGATAAAGTCGCTGAAGCATGGGTGCTCTCCTGTCATAAAGATGGTGAAAGCATCATTCAAAATGGCGCGCTGACGGGGATGACGCTGACACAGGCGATCCGGCAATATCCTTCTCTGTGCGGCACTAATTGTAAAAAATTTGAACGATTCCCGGTCTTAATGAAACTGATTGACGCGAGAGACAATCTGTCTGTTCAGGTGCACCCCGCCGACGACTACGCGCTGCAATACGAAAGCGAATTTGGAAAGTCCGAGATGTGGTATGTGATAGACTGCGAACCCGGCGCCTATCTATATTATGGCTTTCAACAGACGATCACCAAAGAGCAGCTGCGAAACTGCATTGCGCAACATACGTTGGAGACCATTTTGAATAAAGTGCCGGTACAGCCGGGCGACTGCCTGTTTATCCGTGCGGGAACTGTTCATGCGATCTGCGCTGGTATTCTGATCGCCGAAATTCAGCAAAATTCCAATACCACTTACCGGGTCTATGATTACGGCCGAACAGGCGCCGACGGCATGCCCCGCCCGCTGCATATCCAACAGGCGCTGGACGTCGCGATTTGTGACCGGCCGGCTGATCCGGTTTTACATCAAACTGAAACTGGGTCCCTGTTCGGCTGTGATTATTTTCAGACCAGTTTGCTGGATGTGCATGCATCTGCCGAAATCACGGTGAATGCCGCTTCTTTTTGTGCGCTTTTGGTTGTTTCCGGCGGTTGTACAGTAGACGGTGTGCGCTGCAACGCCGGACAATGCGTCTTTCTCCCTGCGGATTATGGGCAAGCCGAGCTCACCGGCAAAGCCCGTATCATCGTAACAGGCGTATAGAAAGAGGTGGATTTGTCATGGCAATGCTGAATGTGGTTCTGGTCGAACCGGAAATACCTCAAAACGCTGGAAATATTGCGCGCACCTGCGCCGCCACCGGCGCGCGGCTGCATATGATCCGGCCGCTGGGTTTTACGCCCGACGATAGACATTTAAAGCGCGCCGGACTGGATTACTGGAACTATTTAGATCTCACTTATTATGACGGGTTGAATGATTTTTTCAACCGCAACAGCGGCCCCTGTTTTTATTTTACCACCAAAGCGCAAAACCTGTATTCTGACATGGTTTATCCAGACAACTGCTATCTGTTTTTCGGCAAAGAGACTGCCGGCTTGCCCGAACAACTGTTGTTTTCCAACAAGAACCGATGTGTTCGCCTGCCGATGCTGCCGGGACTGCGAAGCCTGAATCTATCCAACACCGTGGCAGTCGGCGTGTATGAAGTCCTGCGGCAATGGAACTTTCCAAGCCTGCAAAACTATGGATCTCTGACGCAGTTCGATTGGGAAAGCTTAGATCATTATACATAACGCCAAACGAGGGGGTCGAATCATGCATAACCGCATTGCTGCACTGTTTCTCTGTATCGGGATGCTACTGTGCCTATGCGCCTGCAATGACGGACATGCCAGTCCCGAAACGCCGTCTTCCACACCCCCTACAGCCCACACCGAACCCTCCGATTCCACCGCAGATTCCGGGGTCGTTATCCAGCCGTCATCCTCTGCAAACGATTTACAGAACCCACAGGGCAACACCTCCGCGACAGCGCCGACTGACCGACATTCCGGCGTCCAGCAGAATCCCGACACCCAATATCTGGTCGGTCATATACTAACCAACCGGCAGCTTCAAATTTACAATCGCATCGTCGCAGCGGTTCAGAATTATGAGCAGGAAATTGATTTTCCAAACTGCAAATCTACCGATCTGTTATATGCTTTCAGCGCTGCGAACAAATACAACCCGGACTTATTCTGGTTTCCTACCCAATACAGCATGAACTGGCGCAGAACCGGATATACGTTAACGCTGTATTATCCTTACAGCATAGAGCAGATCGCCTGGATGTCCGACAAACTGCAAAACGCAGTAAATGATCTGCTGACCGATTTGCCGTCCGGTCTGGATGCTTATGCAACCGAGCTGTATCTACACGACCGGTTGGTTGCTGCAACAGAATATGATTTTAACTATCGAACCAATGCATTTAATGCATATGGCGCACTGGTAGACGGCTCTGCCGTCTGTGAGGGATATGCCCGGGCCATGCAGCTGCTGCTGCATAAATCCGGTCTGGAATGTTTGCTGGTCAACGGGACGCTGGACGATGAAGGCCACATGTGGAATATCGTCAAGATCGACGGTCAATGGTATCATCTAGATCCGACGCTGAACGATTCAGATAACCGGCGCAGCCATGCCTATTTCAATCTGACAGACCTGGCGATCAGCGCCGATCATACGATTGACCGGCAGCTTTCATCAAATGTGAACGAAATCCCGCTTGATCTGGATTTTAATCTGCCGATACCCGTCTGCGGTGAAATTGCCGCCTGCTATTTTGTAAAAACAAACAGCATGATTTTCACCGACGAACATCTGGAATCCGTATTGCAGACCAAACTCAACCAAAAACAATATACCGCAGGCGACATAATCGAATTGGGCTTTGCCGACACCTGCAGCCTGTCGTATCCCGCCGCGGGCAGCCCGGCCTTCACCGCTTTTGAAAACAGGATCTCCAACGTGGTTTTTGCCGCAGGATATTATAAATTTTATCTGACCGGGATTCCCGGCTCCAAGGGTTTTTCTATTCGAATCGGCTGATATGCGCCGCCTTACAGCTGACGGCGCATATTTTTCTTGCACTTTATTCCCTCTTTTGTTATAATGAAATTTACATAATGTATTATACTTTGGGAGGTTTTTCGGTGAAGCTGCTGGTTTTGGCGATGGATTATCCCGCCCCCGACGGTAAAGTCGCGCTGATGTATGTCCACCAGCGCAACAAATATTATGCACAGGCGGGTATGGACGTTACTGTTCTGAACTTCTCGGCCAAAAGCTGTTATGAACTGGACGCGATCCATGTAATTGATTTGCAGACTTATGAACAACAGGCGGCCAGACACCAATACGATCTGCTGGTCAGTCACGCCTCCAATCTGAAAAACCATTACCGGTTTCTGAAAAAATATGAATCCTTTTTCCAGAAAATCGTGTTCTTTTTTCATGGTCATGAAGTATTGCGCATTACACAGGCATATCCGCCGCCTTATCCTTTTGCGTCTGATAGCACTGTGTGGCGCCGGTTTTTGCAAAACCGGTATGATACGCTGAAATTATATCTCTGGCGGCGTTATTACGAATATTTGGCGCCAAAGTCTTATTTTGTTTTTGTCAGCAACTGGCTGTATAATGAATTTCTGCAAAATACTAAAATCGACCGGAGCAGCATTGAGCCGCATGTGCACATCATCAATAACAGCGTTGGCAATGTTTTCGAACAGAACAGCTATCATCCGGATGTTCCAAAGGATTATGATTTTATTACCATTCGTTCGATTATGGATGATTCCAAATACGGGGTGGATATTGTCAATGATCTGGCGCGGCACAATCCGGAGCTGAAATTTTTGATTGTCGGAAAAGGATCTTTTTTCACCCATTATCCAAAGGCGGACAATGTGGAATGGATGAATAAAACGCTGTTTCATCAGGAAATGCTCAGCCTGCTGGATCGTTCCCGATGCGGGCTGCTGCCTACCAGAGAAGATACCCAGGGCGTCATGACCTGTGAAATGGCCGCTTACGGCCTGCCGGTCATCACATCGGATATTCCGGTCTGCCATGAGATCTTTGATCCGTTGGAAAACGTCATACTGATCGACAATCAGAATACGGCGCTGGATCTGACGCCGCTGTTGCAGGATCTGACCGGGAAAGTTCCGTTTAAAAAAGATCCGCGCTATTTCTATCGTAATACAACACAAAAGGAAATTGCGTTGCTCAAACAGTTGGCAAATGAAAAATAAAGGGAACTGATTTATGGAAATTTTAATGCTTGCCGTTTTTGCGTTGATTCTTCTGGTACAATATAAAATCAACAACCGGCGGGTCTTGTGCGCTTTTCTGCTGATTATGGGGCCCTATGTTGCGATCACACTGTTGAATAATACCGTCGGCGTAGCCTATGATTTTTATTCCGTTGATCATACCGTGATCGGTTATATCACGGTGTTTATGTGTGTTTTTTATCTGGGCTCTCTGGCGGGCCGGCGGCTGACTATGCATCGCCGATTGGTTCCGGGAGGGCTTGCTGGGGTGGACGAGCAGTCTCACAGCATCAACCTGAAATGGGTCTGTTTATTTGTATTTGCCGTCTGTCTGCTGCGTACTGCGCAGTTGGGCGTTCGTTTTCTGCAAAACGGTCTGTCGGCTATGATGGCAGATGATTTTGCGCTGTTCCAGATGGACGGGATCGTCGGCCATCTGATGATCTGGATTAAACCCCTCTGCGCCATTTTATTTTATGAATGGATGAAGCAAAAGCGAAAGATTGTTTATCTGTTTCTGGTGGGGTTTGCCGGCGGGCTGTTGGCTTCCAGCTTTATTAAATATCATATCATCACCTTTGTGCTGCTGTTGTATATTTACTGCTGCCTGAAAGATCATCGTTATTTCTTCAAGCTTGGCGTGGGCGTTTTGATTTTGATTTTCGCTGTATTTATTCTGAATTATCTGGTCAGTTTTGTTCTGCGCAGTATGGAGGTTGACAATTCATTTTACCTGCTGCATCTGTGGAAATATATTGCCGGCGGCACTATTAATATGCAGGCGGTGCTGTCTGGTCCTGATTCCATTACCCTGACAGTCGGACAATGGCTATATGATTTCTTTATGCCTATTCCCAGAATGCTGCTCAAAGGGCTGACCGGCGCCGAGGATGAAATCAATCTGTTTAACCCCGATATGCTGGCAGTCGGTCTCAACGGCGAGGAATCCAATGTGGTGGCAACGCTGGGCTATATGCTCTGCCAGTCTTCTACTTTGTTTGCTGTTGCGATCGTCTTTTTGTGGGGCGCGGTCAGTGAAGGCGTGTTTTATTTATCCAGGGCCAGGACCAGTGATGCGGTCAAATCGTTCGCCGCTGTATTCTTCGCTTATAACACATTGTCGTTTTTCTCTTCGTTTTTCCGGTTGTCCGGCCCGTGGGAGGAATTGATCATGGCGTTTGTCATCGTCTGGGTTTTCTCTTATCACAAACGAACGGTCAATGTTCCAAGTGTATCTCCATTGTAAAGGAGCCTTTGTATGCAACTGTATCAATATAATGTATACACGCCGGAAACTTTCAGCGCCTCCGGAAAAGCAAAAAAAGATGTTTCTCAGATTTTCAAGGAGATGGATATCGGCGATATCTATATGCCCAGCCGTCACCGGATCATTCGGATCTTGCAGCAATCTGCCGCTGTGCTGAAACATCACAGAGATGCGGTGATCTTTATCCAATATCCGGCGGTGATTGACGGTTTTATCAAAGCTATGCGCCGTAAGTCGGGTGTGACGCTGGTTGGCATTCTCCATGATATCTCCTGTATCCGCGGGGAAAGCACGCCGCAGGCAGAGATGGAAGTTCTCAACTGCTTTGACTGGCTGATCTCTCACAATCCGTCTATGACCGGATTTTTGCGCCAGAACGGATATCGCGGCAATGTTGTGGACCTTGGAATTTTTGATTATCTTCACGATCCGCAACGGCCTACGATGCCCGCAGAACCCGGCAATACCGTTTGTTTTGCCGGCAATTTGGACAAAAGCGCTTTTCTGCCTGCTCTCGGTACACTTTCCGATTTGCGTTTTTTACTGTATGGCGTGAACCATCTGAACACCGTGCGTGAGCTACCCAACGCTGACTACCGGGGCATGATCCCTTCGGATGAAATTCCTTATCAGTTGGAGGGTTCCTTTGGCTTGGTGTGGGATGGAGAACGTATTGATGGCTGCAGTGGGATATTGGGCAATTATCTGCGTTATAACAATCCACATAAGCTGTCTTTGTATATTAGCGCTGGCAAACCAGTGGTTGTATGGAATAAAGCAGCCGTTGCACCTTTTGTCCGGCAACATCAGATTGGTTTGACAGTGGACAGCCTTGGGGATGCGCAGCAGCAGATCAACAGCTTGCGGCCGGACGTTTATCAGAACATGGTAGAACATGTATATAGTTTAAAACAACAGCTTGCACAGGGGCATTTTATGAAAACAGCGTTGCAGACGGTCATAAAGCAATTGGAGACGGAACAATATGAATAAAACGGTAGGGTTAATTACTTTTCATGCTTCACATAATCATGGGTCGGTTTTACAGGCGTATGCTACGCAGCAGAGTATTTTAAAATTAGGTCACAATTGCGAAATCATTAATTTCCGAATGCCGTCTCAAAAAAATTATTATTCTTTATATGGTGCTAGGCATGACTGGGCGCTGAAAATCCGGAAAGCTTTGCTGCTGTCTTATCATTTCCAGAGAAAACAGCGTGCAGCGAAATTTGAAACATTTTTGCGGGAGCGTCTGATCTGCACGCCGGAATATAACAGTTATGATGATCTGAAAGGCGCGCCGACATATGATGTATACGTTTCGGGTAGCGATCAGATCTGGTCGCCCTCTATTCCGGAATTTGCTCTATCAGATGTAGATTATACAGGCGTATATTTTTTGGATTTTACAGACGGCAGGAAAATTGCATACGCATCCAGTATTGGAGAGGCAACAGCGGATCAACTTCAGAGTAAAGCGCCGTTGCTGCAACAATTTTCCAGATTGTCTACTCGAGAGCAGCGTGGTGCGCAGATTTTACAGAAAATTACCGGGCAGACGGTACAGGTCGTATTGGATCCAACACTGTTACTTACAGCGGAGGATTGGAATACGCTGGCAGGCGAAAAGCCGCTTGTGAAAGAACCATATGTGTTGTTATATTCTTTACAGGGAATTAAAGCGCTGCGCAATTGGGGACAAGCTTTAGGGCCATTCTGTCAACGGCAGCATCTGAAATTTGTTTCGATCTGTCCGTTTTTTCCGGTTCTGGGTGCAAATGCGGAAAACCGGATGGATACAGGCCCCTGTGATTTTCTGAATTTGATTAAATTTGCTCGTGTAGTCTTTACAGATTCTTTTCATGGAACCGCATTTTCGCTGAATTTTCGCAAGCCGTTTTTTGTATATCAATCTCATGGTAATAAAGATCGCCGTAAAACGGCATTATTAGATCGTTTTTCATTGTCTGACCGTATTCTCTCTAATCTTGATTCTATTCCAGAAATCATGGATATTACCATTGATTATACGATGGCGGAACCGTTAATTGATGCTGCTCGCGCTGCTTCTTTAAATTATTTGAGCGACAGCTTATTGCAATAAAAAGTTTTTGCAAAAATGTTGGGTATAACCTGACAACGGTATCGGTAAGGAACATGGGTTAAACGGAGGATGTTTTATGATCTGTGAACCAAAGCATTGTACCGGCTGTGGAGCTTGTGCAAACTGTTGCCCGACGGGCTGCATTACTATGCAGCCTGATGAAAAAGGCTTTTTATATCCGCAGATTGACGAAACTGCATGTATACAATGTAATTTATGTCGTAAAACCTGTCCGGCTCTGGCGGCCGACGGCCTGTATCATGCGCCGAACGAGCATTGTTATGCTGCATTTAACCAAGACGAACAGATTCGAAAGATTAGTTCTTCCGGCGGCGTATTTTCGGCAGTGGCAGATCTCATTTTCCAGCAGGATGGAATTGTATTTGGCGCTGCATTCGATGAACATTTTAAAGTGTTGCATCGATATGCCGACCGGCAGACCGGGGTGGCAGCTTTTCGCGGCAGTAAATATCTGCAAAGCGAAATCGGCAACAGTTATCAAGATTGCAAACAGTTTCTGGAGCAGGGCAGACAGGTAGTTTTTACCGGGACACCGTGTCAGATTGCGGGGCTGCGAAAATATTTAAAGAAAGAGTATCCAAATCTTTTAACCATCGATTTTTTGTGCCATGGTGTTCCGTCTTATGCTGTTGTTCGTAAATATTTAGATGATTTTGAAAAAAAATATAAAAGTAAAATTGTCTCTTTTTCTTTTCGAGATAAGGAGCACGGTCATCAATGGGCGCATTCCTGCGCGGTAAAAGCAACGTTGCAAAACGGGAAAACCGTCGCCTCAAAATATGAAACACTGTATTTTTGGAAAAGTTTCCTGGATAATATTTATCTTCGAGACTGTTGCTATGACTGTCAATATACCGGTATCCGGCGGGTATCCGATCTTACCATCGGCGATTTTTGGGGAATTGGAGAAGAGATTCCCTTTGCTTATTCTACTGCTGATGGCGTTTCATTTTTGATGATCAATACCGAGCGGGGGCAGCGGTGTATTGAGAAATGTCGCCTGACGATACAACAGCGCACGCTTGAAGAGGCTGTTAAAAATAATCTGACGCTTCAAACTTCATTTCCGGCCAGCGCGAACCGTGAAAGATTTTTTCAGAATTATAAAACAACCAATTTTTATAAATTAGTTACCTCATTTCACAAAAAAGATATGATGATCTGGCATATAAAAATTTTTGTGAACAATTTGTTGGGGGATAAAATATACCGGGCGCTGAAAAAAATTAGCGGACGAAAGCTTTAAGGGAAGAGGTTGCATGAACAAATACAAAAAACTGGCCTTTAATTCGGGGTTGTTTACCGTTGCCAATTTTGGAAGTCGTTTGATGAACTTTCTTTTTATGCCGTTTTATACCTATTGGTTGACGACCAGCCAATTGGGAACGGCGGACACAATGGTTTTGACGGTTAATTTGTTTGCGCCGCTGGTGACCCTGTCTTTGCAGGATGCGGTGTTGCGATATGTAATGACCAAAAATGCGGATGTGCAAAAAATATTATCCTGTGCGCTAATTTGTCCGATATTCACTTCTCTGCTCAGTGGTATATGCAGTTATTTTATTTTTCAGCAGCTTCCAGTTTTTCGCGATTATTGGTTCCTGTTTTTCTTACTTCTGATATTGCAATCTTTCAATACTATTTTTCTGCAGTTTTCCAGAGGTATCGGCCGGCTCAAAGTGTTTGCGCTGAACGGTGTGATCAATACCGCCGCGCAGATCGTTTCCAATTTTCTGTTTTTGGGTGCGCTGCATTTAGATATTTCCGGTTATCTATTGGCATTGATTGTTGCTTACCTTGTTGCAAACCTGCATTTGGTTATACATCTGCGGATCTGGCGTTATCTTTCGATACGCAAGATTTGCAAACCAATGCTCAAGCAATTGCTGGTTTTCAGTATTCCGCTGATTCCTACTGCGATTATGTGGTGGGCAATGAATTCTTCTAACAACTATATCATTATCTGGCTTTTAGGAACTGGTGCAGCCGGCATTTATACCATTGCTACCAAGATTCCGCATGTCATCAATATGCTGTTTACAATTTTTCAACAGGCCTGGCAGATCTCAGCGATCGAAGATCATGAAGAAGGGTCAGATCATTCGTTTCAATCTTCTATTTATAATACGTTGATTCAGTTGTTGATACTTGGCACGTCGGTTTTCCTATTGCTGGAAAAACCGGTAGTGCAGCTCTTGTTTGAACAAAGTTATCATAGCGCATGGAAATACATTCCGTTTTTGTTTTTGTCCGCGGTTTTTTCCAGTTTGAGCAGTTTTTTGGGCACAAATTATGTGGTAACGCAAAAAACGACAGGCGCCTTTAAAACTTCTGCAGTTTGCGCAGTGGTCAATACGGTAGCGGCATTGGCGCTTACGCCTTTGATTGGATTGTATGGTACGGCTACGGCGTCTTTACTTGCCTTTTTTGTACTGTGGATTTATCGGGCATATGATACGAATAAATTGATCAGACTGGAGTTACAGGTTAAACGAACGGTATTATCATTACTACTGTTGGCGGTACAGGTTGCAGTTTTATTATTGATTGACCATTGGATCATGTATGTTTTACAAGTGGTGGTATCGGTGGTTTTGTTCTTTGTGCATCGTAGTCTGTTGGTGGATGCAGTTTTACAGATTCGTAAATTTTTGAAAGCCAAAAAGTACACATAAAGCGGTTGGACCAATCTAGGAAAGGAGTTTTTATATGAAATATGATTTTCTGATTGTGGGCGCCGGGCTGTTCGGGGCGGTGTTTGCGCACGAGGCCGCCCAAAAAGGAAAGCGCTGTCTGGTCATTGACAAACGCTCCCATATCGGCGGCAATATTTATACAGAGCGCATTGAAAACATTCAGGTGCATCAATACGGCGCGCATATTTTCCATACCAATAACCGACGTATTTGGGACTATGTACAGCAATTTGCCGATTTTAACCGTTATACCAACAGTCCGGTAGCGCGATATAAAGATGAATTATATAATCTGCCCTTTAATATGAATACGTTTCATGCGCTATGGGGGGTTGTCACGCCGGAGCAGGCCAAGCAAAAAATCCAGAAACAAATTCGGGAAAGCGGTATTACCGAAATCACCAACCTGGAAGAGCAGGCTATTTCTCTGGTAGGCCGGGATCTATATGAAAAGCTGGTCAAGGGTTATACCGAAAAGCAATGGGGCAAAAAAGCTACCGAACTGCCCGCCTTTATTATCCGCCGGTTGCCGGTCCGCTTCACATATGACAACAATTATTTTAACGATTTATACCAGGGTATTCCCATCGGCGGCTATACCCAGATCGCTGAAAAAATGCTGCAAAAATCTGATGTACAGCTCAATACCGATTTCTTCGCCGACAAAGACCGTCTATGCGCTTTGGCGGATACCATTGTGTTCACCGGGATGATCGACCAATATTTCGATTATTGTTTCGGGAATTTGGAATATCGCTCGCTGCGGTTTGAAAGCGAGATTTTGCCGACCGACAATTACCAGGGCAACGCCGTGGTCAATTATACCGCCAGAGAAATTCCCTATACCCGCATCATTGAGCACCGTCATTTTGAGACTACCGATTCTGATAAAACTGTTATTACCAGAGAATACCCCGCGGATTGGCATCCCGGTGAAGAGCCGTATTACCCGGTCAACGATGCGAAAAACAACGCGCTCTATCAGAAATACCACGCGCTGGCCGAGCGAGAATCTCATGTGATTTTCGGCGGCCGGCTTGGCGGTTATCAATATATGGATATGCACCAGGTTATCGCAAAGGCGCTGAAATGCGCCGAGCAATATGTTTAAAAGGAGTCCGTGTCATGATCAAAGAGTATCAACGCAGTGAAGAAACCAATTTTTCCTATTTCCTCAAACAGGTCTGGCGGCGCAAATGGATTGTGTTGGCGATTGCGCTGGCCTGCGCCGTTGTTTTAGGCGGTTGGACCGGCTATCGGCGTATGTCAGAGGGAACAAACAGTAGCGAAACTGTTGTAACGGCGCAGATGCAGCTGTTTGTCCGGGATACAGAGACCAAAATGGTTGTAGAAGATCATAAAAACAATATTGCCGGTATACTTGTTAATACCGGCAATCTAGCAACAGTGATTGACGAGTATGATTTGGATTTACCGGAATCAGAACTCGATAAACAAATTGAATTGTCTACTTCCGGAAGTAATGTGCTGTTGATTTCATTGACCATTGCTGATGAAAACACTGCCAGAGATGTACTCAACCGGTTGTCACAATTGGCCGTCGATCAATATGCTTCCATATTCCCCAGGGTTGAAATCACCCAAATCGGTGATATCGTCATTGTCGATGAGGCCGTGCTCACAGCTTCATCGTCCCAGATCATAACGTCGGTCGCCAAATACGGTATCTTCGGCTTTGCAGCAGGGCTAGCCGTCAGTATCTGTGTGATCGGCCTGTTTGTGTTGGTCAGCAATAAAATCAACACTGCCAAGGATCTGGCAAATTGTGTAGAGGCTCCGGTATTATCCGTTGTCGGTGATACCGTTTCCGGCAACACGTTGCTTTCCGGAAACAGCAGCAGAAATGATGATGTGCAGCGCATCGCTGTACATCTTGCCAACCACGCGGGTGATCTTCACACCGTTGCATTTATCAGTTGTTCGAATGGCGACGGGGCGTCCACACTATCCCGGGAGGTCGCCGTCCAGTTGGCGCAAATGAACCATCGTGTTCTGCTGGTCAACGCCAATCTGCGTGATCCCAACGGTGATACAGCCGTCGGCATGCAGGCACCCGGTATTTTGGAATGTGCCGCCGGAACACCTGTGGAACCACAGACATCTAAGGTCGAACGCTTGTTTGTTTTATCTGCCGGTACGGGCGATCAAGACCCGATCGAAGCGTTAAGCGCTCCCGCTTTTCAGCAGCTGTTACGCGATGCCGCAACTGCTTATGACTTTGTGCTGCTGGACACTCCCGCATTGCATGCGCACGCCGACGCGCTGCTGCTCGCCAAATACAGCGACGCCTGCATTTTGATTGCCCGGGCAAGAAAAACCGGCTTTACCACGCTGGCGCACGCGGCTGAGCAGTTAAAACTTGACAACAGCAAACTGTTGGGGACGGTTCTAAATCGTTCTATTTAAGATCAGTTTGTTGAACAGCCGAATCATTCAGGCAACAAACTGGCTTTGTTTTTCAAACGGAGTCAGTTTTGTTTTGTTTAAGTTTAAGCGGAGAAACAATCCTCAGCAGTGATGCAAACAGCAAATCGTTCAGCACCTCTTAAAGGGCCTGCTAACAGTATGCCCTGAAAGGGCACACACATTCCGACCCGGCCAGGCGTCATGGTTTGCGCGCCCTTTTTCGGAATGACGCTCAGTTTATAATGTTTCAACCTTCTAGTTCCGGAAAGCGCGATGGGATGAACGTGTAGAATCCCTCTCCTGCCAGGCCCGACAACCGCGCGGATGTCTCAACCGATATATCCAAAAGCCAAGCGGGCTCATCCGGGATCTGCGACGCAGATCCCCCCCGCGCCCGGCATGGCCAAACCCCGGCACACGCTGCGCGGACGAGACGGTATCCGCCGCCCGGAAAGGCTGTTCTATATCATGCGAAAGAGTGAGAAATGTTTTCACTAGCAGACCGCAGGAATTTCACGAGGCAAAATTCTATGAACAGATAGACCA
>CALWVC010000019.1 GCA_944384865.1 uncultured Clostridia bacterium | reverse complement strand
GCAGCACTTTAAGAAAGGATGCGAACTTTTATGGCTGAAATCAAAAAGATAGCGACCCGGGAAGGCTATGGACAGGGCCTGGTAGAACTGGGCGAGAAATATGACAATATGACTGTGCTGGACGCGGATCTGGCGGCAGCTACCAAAACCGGGATGTTTAAAAAGGCGTTTCCAGACCGGTTTATAGACTGCGGTATTGCCGAACAGAATATGATGGGAATTGCCGCAGGACTGGCGGCAGCTGGGCGATTGGTGTATGCCAGCAGCTTTGCAATGTTTGCTGCCGGCCGGGCATTTGAACAGGTGCGCAATTCCATTGGTTATCCGCACCTTCCGGTAAAAATCGGCGCCACGCATGCAGGCATCTCTGTTGGAGAGGACGGCGCAACACACCAGTGTAACGAAGACATTGCGCTGATGCGAGCCATTCCCGGTATGACAATCATCAACCCGGCGGATGCTGTAGAAGCGAAAGCTGCAACCATCGCAGCAGCAGAAATCGACGGGCCGGTATACATGCGGTTTGGACGGTTGGCAGTCCCGGTCTTCAATGATGCGCAGACTTATCAGTTTGTTCCGGGCAAAGGGATTATATTAAAGGATGGATCGGATGTGGCAATTATTGCAACCGGGCTGATGGTCAACGAAGCCAGACTTGCAGCGGAACAGCTGTATAACGATGGAATTGACGCGATGGTAATCAATATTCATACCATTAAACCGTTGGATACAGCGCTGATATTAGAGGCTGCCAAAAAAACGCGCGCGCTCGTGGTAGCGGAAGAACATTCGATTATCGGCGGGTTGGGAAGTGCAGTTTGCGAAACGTTGTGCGAAGCATTGCCGACACCGGTGGTTCGAATTGGTATGAAGGATGAATTTGGAATGTCTGGGGCTGCGGCGGAGCTTTTGCAATATTATGGACTGTGCGCAAACAATATTGTGGAGAAAGCAAAACTGGCAATGCGTTTGAAATAACCTTTGCAGGCAATAAAGAGAGGTGCAGGAAATGATATTGGGAGCAAATTTACGGCATCTGCGTAAAGAATGTATGCTGACGCAAAAGCAGGTTGCAGATATGCTGAAAATTGATCGTTCAGCCTATACCTATTATGAGACGGGCAAATCCCAACCGAGCATTGAAAACCTGTTGAAGTTGAGTAAAATCTTTTGCGTAACGGTAGATTCTCTGCTTGGTATGCCGACTGAGCTCTTTGGCGGCGACCCAACAAAAATTTTGATACAGGATTCCGGAGCGCCGGAGTCACATGCCAACCTGATATATACCGAAGCCGATGCACGAGAAAGAAGTCTGTTAGGGTCTTTTCGCATGTTGAATCAGGGCGCACAGCAACAGGTTCTGGATCTGATAGAACAACTTAAAGAACAGGAACATCAATAAAACCAGGCATCAGACTGGCAGAGTATTTTCCGGTCTGATGCTATTTTTTAAGGAGTGTATCAGATGAAATATGCGATTAATCCGCAAATGTATGGCGCAATGTTTGCCGTGCCGTGCGCAGTAGCGGAAGAGTATATTCGTCTTTCTACCGAACTACAGCTAAAAGTGTTATTGTTGTTTTTACACCGTGGCTCATCGGAACAGATTGAAGATACAATTGCAGAGGCTTTGCGGTTGCAGTCCGCGGACGTGGAGGACGCGCTGGATTACTGGGTACAATGCGGCGTGTTGATCAATATGCAAAAAGCTGTGATATCTCCAGCGCAATTAGAGTCACTGCAGAAATCCGTTGTCAAGCCTGCGGCGTCAGTTAAAAAGCCATCTAGAGAAGATACGATCAAACGGGGCGCTGAATCCAAAGAGATTCAGTTTATGTTCAGCGAGGTACAAATGAAGTTGGGACGTTTGGTGACACAGGCGGAAATGTCCACGCTCGTTTGGTTGCATGACAATCAGGGCCTGAGCGTGCCGGTGATCTTAATGGCAGTGGAATATGCGGTATCCGAAGGCAAAACCGGGTTTTCTTATATTGAAAAACTGTGTCTGGACTGGGTAAAAAACGGGGTGGACTCTTTAAGCGCGGCTGAACAGCGCATCAGCGCGCTCTATCAATCCAAAACCGCATGGAAAATATGTGAAAATGCGTTTGGTATTTCACATCGCAAAGCAACTGCCCGAGAACGGGCTTACAGCGATAAATGGATTAATGTATGGGGATTTTCAAAAGAAATGCTTGTTCAGGCATATGACCGATGCGTAAATTCGACGACGAAATTGAGTTTTGCTTATATTGACAAAATACTTGGCAAATGGTATCAAAAGGGTATTAAAACACCCGATCAGATTGAACAGGCGGAAACAAAACCGTTGAAAAGCACTGCTCGCTCTCGTTCATATGATCTGCAAGCAATCGAACAGCAATTTAACAAATTCGATTAGGAGGCGGCCTGTAATGGGGTTTTCCAACATCTATTTTCATAAAGCGTTACAGCGCATCAACGGTCATCGGGAACAGGTTCAGTTGCAGGCCCAGCAGGAAAAGCTGGCGGTTTATACGGCACATCCGGAGTTGGCCCGATTGGAACACGCAATCGCGGATCGGGCGGTGCAAGCGACGCGAGCGATGCTTTCTGGGGGAGATCAGGTTCGACAAACTATCGATCAACTGTCTGCCGAGAGTCAACAGCTACAGGATCAACGCAATACTTATTTGTTGCAGAATCAGATCGACCAGCAAAAACTGCGCCCAGCTTATTGGTGTGATAAATGCGCAGATACCGGCTATGATCAGGGAAAACTCTGCTCCTGTGTAAAAAAAATGGCCACCGATTTCGCTATAGAGCAGTTGAACGCCGCAACGCCCTTGGAGCATTCACGGTTTGATAACTTCTCACTGGATCGCTATCCGAAACAATCTGAACAACCGGGTGTTTCTCCTCGGGAAATTATGGGTAAAATTTATCAATATTGTAAAGAATATGCGGAGCATTTTACTGAACATGCAGAAAGCATGCTGTTTTTCGGCGATACCGGCTTGGGAAAAACACATTTATCGCTAGCGATCGCCCGCGTGGTTTTGCAAAAGGGATATGGTGTAATATACGGTTCGGTCAATCATTTGCTGGGACAGATCGAAAACGAACATTTTTCTAAAGAAAAGACCGCGGTTTCGTTGCAGAGTATGCTCGACTGCGATTTATTGATTCTGGACGATCTGGGGGCTGAGTTCACAACACCGTTTACGGTTTCAGCGTTATATGATCTGATCAATTCCCGTATTCTGAACAATAAACCTACAATTATAAATACCAATCTGACAGTTCAGGAATTGGAGAAACAATATGCCCAGCGTATTGTTTCCAGAATTTGCGGGTGTTATAAATGTTTTAAGTTTTTAGGGATGGATTTACGATTACAAAAATAGAAGATGGTTTGATTTCTGCAACTGTGCTTAAACTCCTGGCAGGCAATTCTCAAACGTTTTAGAATTGCCTGCCAGGAGTTTATTATATATAAGGCAATAGAAATGCGAGAGCAATTTTACAAAATTGTATATAAAAAAGATAAAAATATAAAAAACTGTAAAAGAATTGTTGACATTTCTTATCGCGTATGATATCATTTATATTAGTATATATAATATAATTTTTTTATATATACTATAATAATTTATGCGATATATATAAAAATATATTTTAAAGGAGAAAATGCGGAATGAACATGTTTAGAAAATTTTTGTCTATTGGGTTGGCTCTCAGTTTACTGTTAACGTTGTTTGTTTCAACGACCTTACTGCAAAGCTCTGCCTTGACAGAAACCAAAGTCTTTTCTTTTTCAGAAGAATCTAACGTAAGGCAAAATGGAATTAAAGATATTATCTATACTGAAGAAGGCGGTATGACGATCACCAGCGATGATGATAATCCACAACAAATCATGAACGGCGGTAATCAATATCTGGCTCAGGATCAAAAAAGTTGGATTACAGCTGATTTTGACCTGGCGTCTGCCGATCAGGAGGTTTTGGCGGCTGTTTTGGCAGATAAACAACTTTATCAGTTAGCGGTCGATGT
This sequence comes from uncultured Clostridia bacterium, assembly GCA_944384865.1. Lineage (GTDB taxonomy): Bacteria > Bacillota > Clostridia > Oscillospirales > Acutalibacteraceae > RUG14109. The sequence goes on along the minus strand of CALWVC010000019.1, from coordinate 9,041 downwards.
AAATCTGGAAAGCTGTATGTGCATTGCAGCCGCATCCATTGGACATGCAAATGAAATATACGGTTATCCTGAGTATTCAAAAGAATCCACCAAAGTAATGGGCATGGGTACAAACGTCATTATCACCATTTCGGGCGTCCGTGATATTAACGGTCACGCTGTGCCGATCGAGACCAGCGGGCAGGCTTGGGTTTCACCGGTGGAACATCCGGAAAAAACCGTTCTGATCACTGTTCCTGAAGAAATGACCGCTGTTACGGATTTGAACATCAAATTTGATAATACTTCCTGGCGTATCCAAAGCCTGGTGCAGTTAGAGTGTACGTTCTCTGCGATGAGAGCAGTGCGGTTGGATACCGCAGCTGCGACACCGGCGCCAGCGCAGAACGACTGCCTAGTGGATTTCACCACCAGAACCGATTATGTGTTGGATGGTTGTAGCCGTAGCATGATTTCTGGTGGTACAGATATGGCTGTTACAGAAGATCTGTTCGCCCCGTTATCTGGCGTTCAGTTCAGCGGTATTGCCGATTTTGGTGACAACAGTCAATATTGGTGCTGGGAAGACACCTGTGCCACGGTTTATATACAATCAGGCCTGTTAGAGGGTTATGATGGCTTGACGCTGTATGTGCAGTTCGGCGAAAATAATTACACTGATCAACTATGGGGCATCTGTCTGTTTGCCTACTTGCCTGACCGCAATGAAGACGGTACATATAACTATGATGAAAACGGCAATATTAAGTATGAATATACCTCTTTTGAAAGCCCGGAGAATGCGCGTCCCACAATTACAAAAGATGGAGCGGTTTATAAAATCGAACTGCCTTTTGATGAATTCCGTCCGGATATCTCTAAATTGCCAGAAGATTTTGGATATTATTTCGATGATAAGACCGCTGCCGATTGCTTGGAATATATAGATTGCATCAAGTTGGGCTGTGGCGATATGTCAATTGGCCGCCAATTGACAATTGATTTTGCTATCAGCGATATCTATGGATATACCACTGGCGAAAATGGTGAAACGGTTTCTGGTATTCCGGAGATTGGCGGAGAAATTTGCGAGCATACTTTTGGCGAGTGGGAAATCACGAACGAAGACAATCAGTATAATGCAGATCGTGTATGCTCTGCATGTGGATATACAGAGCACGTTGATTGGATCGAAGAAGCGCCAGCTTATATGCAGGGCGATGTGACTGGCGACGGTTACATCAACAATAAAGACCTGGCTCGTCTGAAAGCTTATCTGGCGGATGATACGGTTGAAATGGTTGTTGAAGCCGCCGATGTGGCCGGATCAAACGGTATTCTGGATGGTTATATCAACAATAAAGACTACGCGCGGATCAAACGGTATTGTGCTGATCCGGAAGGCGTTCAGTTTGATCAATAAAATTGAATAACGTTATTAAAAAATAGATAAAGCAGTAAAGATGATAAACACCGCTATGTGTTTATCATCTTTTTTATGGTATAAAATCCACCAGCTATACCAAAAACATCAAGAAGGTCTTTGAATTTGAATAAAAGACATAAACAGCTTAAAACATATAAAGCGGAGGGCGTCAATATCATATTGCATTTGCACCGAAATATCGGCGTGAGAGAAGTGTATGGCAAAATTAAAAAAACAGCCGTCGGACGGATACTGCGAAAATTGTATGAGTAAAAGGGAATAGGGATCATAGAAGCACAATGGTGAACAATTTATAAAACGATAAAAACCATTGATAAAGCGTTTATCGTTTAAAAATTCTATTGTGAAAATGAGCAAAAGATATATATTTTTCACAAGACGCTTCGTATAGAACAGAAGATTTTATGTCTTTTCTGTGAATAGTTTTTTCTGTAGGTTGACAGTAAAAATAAAATATGCTAATATGTTCGATATCAAACAAATTATAATGGAACAAGGAGGCTTTTTAATGTATCAAACATGTTCTCTGGGACATGAAATTCGAGTGATTTCCAACCTTCTAAGACGCCGGATGGAGACGAATATGCGCCGGAAGGGAATCGATAAAATCACTGTGATGCATGGCTGGATTATCGGATATTTATACGAACACAGGCAGGAAGATGTATTTCAGAAAGATGTCGAAGCGCAATTTTCCATTGCCCGTTCTACGGTTACAAATATTTTGCAGTTAATGGAGAAAAAAGGATACATTCAACGAATGGAAGTACCAAGCGACGCGCGACTGAAAAAACTGGTATTGACATCTGAAGGCATGCAGGTACATCAAATGACTATATGTAGTATTGAGGAAGTTGAGCAGGATTTAATTTCCGGCTTATCCAAAAAAGAGACCGAATGCTTGTCTGCATTGCTGAAAAAGATTGAGTACAATTTGCAGCTGGCCTGTTAGAAGGCCAATCAGAATAAGGATATGAGGGAGGACATATACGGTATATGATTAAAAAACTATTGCGCTGTATCAGGGAATACAAGCGAGATTCTATATTAACGCCGATTCTGGTAACGCTGGAAGTAGTGATGGAGGTCATTATTCCTTTACTGATGGCAAATTTAATCGACTATGGCATTACTGCCGGGAATATGAGTTACATCTTAAAAATGGGTACTGTTCTCGCAATTTTTGCGATGCTGTCATTGTTTTTTGGCGCGATGGCAGGAAGCACGGCGGCAAAGGCCTCGGCCGGCTTTGCAAAAAATCTGCGGCACGATATGTACTATAATGTGCAGAATTTTTCATTTTCAAATATTGATAAATTTTCTACCGCTAGCATTGTTACCCGTTTGACCACTGACGTTACAAACGTGCAGAACGCCTATCAGATGATTATACGCATGGCGGTTCGCAGTCCGATCATGTTTATTTTTTCGATGGCAATGTCTTTTAGCGTCAATCCAACGCTATCACTGATTTTTTTAGGGGCCGTTCCGGTTTTATTGCTGGGGCTGGGTTTCATTATCAAGCTTTCATTTCCGGTATTTAAACGGGTGTTCAAACGATACGACCGGCTGAATAGTGTAGTGCAGGAAAATCTGCGTGGCATTCGCGTGGTAAAGTCCTATGTTCGCGAAGAACATGAAAAGAAAAAATTCAACGCTATTTCTGGGGAAATTTATAAAGACTTTTCTTTTGCTGAAAAGCTGTTGGCGCTGAATATGCCGTTGATGCAGTTTTGCGTATATGCTTGTATGCTTCTGGTATCCTGGATCGGTGCGCAGTTGATTGTAGGCAGCGACATGACTACCGGACAATTAATGAGCGTTATTACTTATGCCATGCAGATTCTTATGAGTTTGATGATGCTGTCCATGGTGTTTGTCATGATTACAATGTCCAGAGCGTCAGCCGAGCGTATTGTGGAAATTTTGGATGAAGAGTCAGATATTCACGATGTTGAACATCCGGTAATGCAGGTGCCAAACGGTTCGGTACAGTTTAAAGATGTCTGTTTCAGCTATGCTAAGGATATGAACAAGCTATGTCTGTCAGATATCAATTTAGAGATCGCCGCTGGAGAGACAGTGGGCATTATCGGCGGTACAGGTTCATCAAAATCCAGTCTGGTTCAGCTGATCCCGCGACTGTATGACGTAACGCAGGGTGCTGTTTTAGTTGGAGGCATAGATGTCCGGGAGTATGACATTGAGACGCTGCGAAACGAAGTAGCGATGGTACTACAGAAAAACGTGCTATTTTCTGGAACGATTAAGGAAAATCTGCGTTGGGGCGATGAAAACGCGTCAGATGAAGAACTAGTTCGGGTTTGCAAGCTGGCTTGCGCAGATGAGTTTATTCAGGGATTTCCGGACGGCTATGATACCTATATCGAGCAAGGGGGAACCAATGTTTCCGGCGGGCAGAAACAACGGCTTTGTATTGCGCGGGCACTGCTGAAAAAGCCTAAAATTCTAATCTTAGATGATTCCACCAGCGCAGTAGATACCAAAACGGACGCGATGATCCGCAAAGCTTTTGCAGAAGAAATTCCAAACACTACTAAATTCATTATTGCACAGCGCATTTCATCCGTTGAAAACGCTGACAAAATTATTGTAATGGATGGCGGCCGGATCAATGCTGTCGGAACACATGAAGAGCTTTTGAAAAATAATCCAATCTACAAAGAGGTATATTTTTCGCAGATTAAAGGGGGTGACAGCGATGATGCACGGTAGGCCAAGAGGTCCCCAGGCAGCTGCGACAATGGGCCGTAAATTTCAAAAGCCCGAAGGCAAGACAATCAAACGATTGCTGTCTTATATTATGCGATATAAAATTCGCTTTATTTTTGTCATGATCTGTATTATTATCAATGCGCTGACCAATGTGGCAAGTTCGTTGTTTTTACAGGTTTTAATTGATGATTATATCATACCGTTACAGCAACAGGCTCATCCGGTTTTTTCTGGACTGTTGCGGGCGATTCTGCTGATGGGCGGTATCTATCTGATAGGTGTACTGACCGGTTTAATTTATAACCGGATCATGGTTGTCATTGCGCAGGGCGTTCTGAAAGATATCCGAGATGAAATGTTCGCCCATATGCAAACATTGCCAATCAAATATTTTGATACCCATACGCATGGCGATATTATGAGCCACTATACCAATGATACCGATACGCTGCGGCAAATGATTTCCCAAAGCATTCCGCAGACCTTTTCTTCGATTATTACCATTGTTTCCACTTTTGTTGCGATGCTTGTGACAGACATCTGGCTGACGCTGTTTGTAATTGCATTTGTAATTTTGATGTTAATTGTGACAAAGAAAATCGCGGCAAAGAGCAGCACTTATTTTGTCAAACAGCAGCAATCTATAGGAGACGTCAACGGATATATTGAGGAAATGATCCAGGGTCAAAAGGTTATCAAGGTATTTTGTCATGAAGAACAGGCGAAAGTTGATTTTGATAAGCATAACAACGAATTGTGTGAAAATGCAACCAACGCGAACCGCTTTGCCAACATCCTGATGCCGGTTATGGGCAACCTGGGAAACCTGCAATATGTTCTGATCGCAGTGGTCGGCGGTGCATTGGCGTTGGGGGGGATCGGCGGCCTGACATTGGGGAAAATCGCATCTTTTTTACAACTGAGCCGGAGTTTTACACAGCCGATCAGCCAAATTTCCCAGCAGCTGAACATGGTTGTTATGGCAATGGCCGGTGCGCAACGGGTTTTTGATCTGATGGATGAAGAGCCGGAACAGGATCATGGATATGTTACGCTGGTTAATGCCAAATATGTAGACGGTAAACTGACTGAAACGCCTGAGCGTACCGGATTATGGGCATGGAAGCATCCACACCAGGCAGACGGCAGCGTCACTTATACTGAGCTTAAGGGCGAAGTGCGCATGTTTGATGTCGATTTCGGCTATGAACCAAACAAACTGGTGTTGCATAATATCACGCTTTATGCTGAACCGGGTCAAAAAGTGGCGTTTGTCGGCGCTACCGGCGCAGGAAAAACCACTATTACCAATCTGATCAACCGTTTTTATGATATTGCTGACGGAAAAATCCGATATGATAATATCAATATCAATAAAATCAGAAAACCCGATCTACGGCGCTCGTTGGGTATCGTGTTGCAGGATACCAACTTATTTACCGGAACGATTATGGAAAATATCCGATATGGCAAGTTGGATGCAACAGACGAAGAGGTTTATCATGCTGCAAAACTGGCAAACGCGGATGATTTTATTCGCCGGTTGCCAGACGGATATAATACCGTCATTTCGGGCGACGGCGGCAGCCTATCACAAGGCCAGCGACAGTTGATTTCCATTGCTCGTGCCGCGGTAGCGGATCCGCCGGTTATGATTCTGGACGAGGCGACCTCCAGCATTGATACCAGAACAGAGGCGATCGTGCAAAAGGGGATGGACAGCCTGATGGAGGGACGCACAGTGTTCGTAATTGCACACCGGCTTTCCACTGTACAAAATTCAGACGTCATTATGGTTTTAGAGCACGGACGAATTATCGAACGGGGCGATCATGAAAAACTAATTGCCGAACACGGAAAATATTATCAGTTATATACCGGCGCGTTCGAGCTGGAATAACAAATACTTGCAATTAGGATCGTCAAAAACGGCAGAGCAAAACAGTGTAACACATTTATTTTTACCGCGTATACTAATAGCAAAACAGGGCAATTGCCTGACGCGACAGGGCGGTGATACAATATGCGCTGCAGACCGCCGAACAGGCATAAACGAAAATCCAGCTGGATTTTTGCGTTTTGCTTCGGTATTATAATTGCAACCTTTTTTCCATATAAAATGATTATGCTGCTGTTAAGTATTGTTTTGCTGCTGTTAGGGTTGGCATACAGAAAGTGTCCCTGATTTTGATTGGAGGCGATTTGTTTGAAAATCGTTGTGGTAAAAAGTCCAAAGATGCTGCGCGGAATTTTGCGAATGCTATTTAAAATCAAAAAAGAGGACCTTACATAAAAAGGACCGCTGTCCGACTCTGAAAAGGGAAGGGGCAGCGGTTCTTTTTCGGTTCTTTTATAAAATCATTGTTCCTGACTTACGTTCATAACTTTTATTGTGGCATTCTATTTGCGCGGCGGTTTAATATTTGCCAGCGGGTTTGATTCGGACGCCTGCCGGATCTGTTCGCCGGACAGATGCGTGTAAATTTCTGTCGTTCCCAGGTTTTCATGCCCTAAAATTTCCTGCAAAACCCGTATATCTACTTTACCATATTGGTGCATCAAGGTTGCCGCCGTATGCCGCAATTTGTGTACGGAAAACCCCATGCCGGATAATCCGGATTTCTCCAAAACATCGTAAATCATCTGTTCCACCATCCGGCGGCTGATCCTGTTTCCGGTTCGGCTGATAAACAACGCTTTTCGATCTTTAGCCTTGTCGTTTGGCCGAACTGCGAGATATGCCTCTATTGCAGCAATACAGGCGTCATTTAAATATACCAGGCGTTCCTTATTGCCTTTACCGGTAACGCGCACTTTACGTTCGTAGAAATCAATATCATTGACATTCAAAGAACATAACTCGGATAAGCGTAGTCCGCAGTTTAAAAACAGGGTAATAATGGCATAATTGCGTTCTTTATCATTTCCGTCTATAGCTGCCAGCAATCTGGTGCTTTGTTCCAATGTTAAATATTTCGGTAGCGATTTTTTTGTTTTTGGCGCGTCAAATTCTTCCAGCGGATTTTGCTGTAAATATTTCGCTCGTGTAGTCAGATATTTAAAAAAAGATTTGATCGTCGAGGTTTTACGGGCGCGGGTTTTATCATTATTGTTTCGCGTATTTTTGCAATAGACGGAAAACTCGTAAGCATCAGCCAACGTTACATGCTTAATCATTTCAAGATCAACATCAGAGATATCAATTTCATCAATCGGAACTGCGGCGTCAACCAGATGGTAATGATGTTTTAAAAAGCGAAAGAATGTTCGTAAATCTCGATAATAACCGTCGGCTGTCGCTGCAGATTTACCTTTAATGGTTTCAATATAAACCAGATATTCGCGAATAACACCCGGTATAGATGGATCGTTATATTGAATCATTGGAATAAAGCCTCTTTTCCAGTCCCCCCAATTGCGCAAAATATTCATTTTGCGCAATTGGATATAAAATTTAAGCGGCTATTCTCTATCAACCGCATGTTCGCAATATTCACACACCCATATATCCTTATGGCAATAAAATGCCGGCGGTAGATACTTCTCGGTCTGTGTGATACATTTTGGATTGCAGCAGTAATGTTTGTCATCGCCCTCTGGGATTGTATCCAGCTGTTTAGTCGATCCATCCAGCATATGCAAAATCAGCGCCATGCGCGCATACATTCCATATTCGGTCTGATTAAAATATTCTGCACGTGGATCGTCGTCTATTTCCTGGGAAATTTCATCGACCCGTGGCAGCGGATGTAAAATTTTTAATCCATATTTGGCTCTGGCTAATTTCTGTGCGTCCAATACATAAATTCCTTTTTGCTGTTCATACGCTGCTTTGGAAGTAAACCGTTCCTGCTGAATGCGGGTCATATATAATACGTCTAATAGTGGCATCGCATCGGTCAAACGATCAATTTCCTGGAACTGGTGGCCTGTTTCAACAATAATATCTTTTAAATATTGAGGCAAAGCCAGCTCTTTGGTAGAAATCAATATAAAACGGTTACCTGCATATCGACAGAGTGTTTTAATCAGGGAATGTACCGTTCGGCCATATTTTAAATCGCCACATAGCCCGACAGTTAAATTTTCCAAAGTCCCCTTGGTTTCTTTCAATGTGAAGATATCAGTCAATGTCTGTGTCGGGTGTAAATGTCCGCCATCACCGGCATTTATAACCGGCACTCTGGAATACATGGAAGCGGCTTTTGCCGCGCCTTCATAAGGGTTTCGGATCGTAATAATATCTGCATAATTACTGACCACCCGAACAGTATCTTTCAGCGTCTCCCCTTTTGATACTGAAGAATTTACCGGATTATCAAAACCGATCACGCTGCCGCCTAACCGCAGCATTGCTGTTTGAAAGCTCATCTGTGTTCTGGTGGAGGGCTCGTAAAATAAAGTTGCCATCACTTTTCCATGACAGCTGTCAGTGTAATACTGCGGCTTTTTCATGATCATTTTTGCCAAAGTTAATATATCGTCGATTTGTTCCAGTGTGTAATGATCTAAATCGATCAGATGACGGCTATTCAACATCCAACACTCCTTTATGTTCTACTCTATTCTAACAGATTTCATATCTAAATTCAAATATTAAATGACGTTATTTTCAGGTCAGGGACAAAAGTTTATATTATATAGCATTATGATTTAGAATCTTATCGTTTATCTATTGACAGCAAACATACTTTTTGTTATAATATTTTTGGATTGATCTAAATCCCTTATCAAGAGTGGCGGAGGGAACGGCCCTGTGAAGCCCGGCAACCTGCGAGTAGACGCGCAAGGTGCTAATTCCTGCAGATATAAACTGCGAGATGAGGATCGAACATTGTTTTTCTTTATCCGCAGCTGATCAGCTGCGGATTTTGTCATT
>CALWVC010000018.1 GCA_944384865.1 uncultured Clostridia bacterium | reverse complement strand
CGTTTCTTCATCTATTGCGATTTTATCGGCAAAAATTGCAGTTTCAGTCAACAACCGTTGTTCATCAATCTGCACATGATCCAGCAATTCACGGATTTTTGCTTCCAGCCGCAGCCGATATTCTGAAACCGTCTCACCGCTTTTAGCCTCGATCAACGAAACCTGCTCTAAAATTGTAGCACACCTGCTCATAATATCCGCTTTCAGGTGTTCACCTTCCTGCTCGCGCATTAGCACAAACGCATCAACAGCCACATTCAAAACCGTCTGTACCGCCTGCCAGACCTGCTCTTCGTCACATTCACGACGTGTAACCTGTAATACGTCTGGAAAACGGGCGATGTCTGATGCGTCCCACCCCGGCGCCGCACCATAGGTTTGAAGCTGATTTAACGCCTGTATATACGCTTTGGCCAGACTCTCGTTAACAGTAACCGCATAAGAATCGTCCGCCGTCTCTGTGATGGTAAGATTAATCTCGGTTTTGCCGCGGCTGACACGTTGTGACACAAACGATTTGATTTTTTCCTCTAAAAAACCATATTGGCGTGGATACCGACAGGAGCATTCAAAATAACGATGGTTGACCGATTTGATCTCTGCCGTTATATCTATACCGTTTACGGTGTTTTGCGCGCGGCCGTATCCGGTCATGCTTTTGATCATAACTTATGCTCCTATCAGTTGTAATTTATAAAATACTTTTCAAATAAGTATACCATTTTTGAAGCAGGTTTGTCAACGGAATATGTTCATGTTTTTATCATAGAGCATTTCACGGACAACACTGCGAACATCAAAAACACAGCCGCTGTTTTCCGCAGCCTCCAGCAACAGCGCCGGATTGATATTTTCTACCGGCCCGGCAGGCAACAGCAACCGGATCTGCAATCCATCCTCAGTGGGGATAATTTCCATCTGGCGGATTTTAGATCTGATATCCATGGTGATGATTTCTTTTTTCTTATTGCGCTTTTCTACCAGAATATGATCGCTTTGTAAAAACGCCGTCAACTGTGCGGCTGTATCTGTATCGCAAGTCAGCTCCAGCTCAAATGCAGCGAACGCAACCTCTTTGGCCTTTAAAACCGGATCGATGACTTCTAACGCCTGAATATCCGGCGGCAGCGCCCGGCGCAACACCTGCAGCATCTGATCATTGCGAAGATCGTCGTTTAATATACGAAAATCCATACAGTCATAACGACTTTCATACCCCAAAGACAGCGGCAACGCAAAGGTAACAAACGCGTGGGGATTAAACCCCTCGGTATACCAGACCGGAAGCCTGGTGCGCTTGAGCACACGCTGCATCAACCGATTTAAATCCAGATGCGAGATATATTTCGCCCGGCCGGTTTTTTGATAAATCAATCTAACAGTTTTCAAAACAAGTCCCTCCGCGCAGCAATCTGTTTGCGCCGCACCCCGCGCATTGCTCCCGGCAATTTTTTGTGGTTTGCGCTGCCTTTGCCCGTTCATTTTCCCGTTTTAAAAACCCTTTTGTAATGCCATAGTCCAGATGATCCCACGGCAACACCTCTTCATAAGAACGTTCCCGGTTGGCGTAAAATTCTATAGACAGCCCGCAATCTGCGAAAGCCTGCTCCCATTTATGCATATCAAAACACTCGTGCCAACCGTCAAACTTACAGCCCAGTTCATGCGCCCGGCATAAAACCTTAGACAGCCGCCGGTCGCCCCGGGCAAACACCGCCTCTAACACCGAGGCTTGGCTTTCGTGCCAACTGACCGAAATTTTTCGGGTGGTCAGGGATTCTACCAAATGCCGCTGTTTGTCCCGAATGGTCTGCAGCTTGTCCTGCGCCATCCATTGAAACGGCGTATGCGGTTTTGGAACAAAGGTGGCAAGGCTGATAGAAACCTGTACCCCTCTGCCCTTTGGCTTGTCCGGCATCGCATAAAAGCGATTGACAATTTTTTGCCCCAATTGGCCGATCGCTTCTATATCCTCCAGCGTTTCGGTGGGCAGCCCCAGCATAAAATACAGTTTCACATTACAGTGCCCGCCGCGAAAGGCCGTTTCGCAGCTTTGCAAAATAACATCTTCGTCTAAATTCTTATTGATCACTTCCCGCAGCAGCTGGCGACCTGCTACAAGTGCAAAGATCAAACCCGATTTACGAACTCTCGAGATTTTTTCCAGAAGCTCCGGAGAAAAGGTGTCGATTCGCAGAGACGGCAGAGAGATATTGACCTGATCCTGCTGCGTCCATTCCAGCATATCGTTTAAAAGCGGCTCCAGCTGAGAATAGTCGCTGGTTGACAACGACGACAATGAAATTTCCTCATAACCGGTAGAATCACACAGACACTTTGCCTGTTTGGATACCGTTTCCCAAGATTTTTCGCGAACCGGCCGGTAAATCATCCCGGCCTGGCAGAACCGGCAGCCGCGAATACAGCCCCGGAACACCTCCTCTACCGCCCGGTCATGCACCACCTCGATATAGGGAACCACAAAGTCTTTTGGGTAAAAAGCGGTATCCAGATCTTGAATAATATATTTCTGAATCGGCAGCGGCGCCCCTGATTCGGCGGTGACAGCTTCCACCGTACCATCCGGATGATAGCTGACAGTGTACAGCGACGGCACATAAACGCCCCGAATCTGCGCCGCGGCCTTTAAAAACGACTGCTTGTCCGCACCATTAGCCTTATACTCTTTATACAATTGTACAAACTGCACCATCTGTTCCTCGCCTTCGCCCAGAAACGCAACGTCGACAAAATCGGCAATCGGCTCAGCGTTGCAGGTGCACGGACCGCCTACAACCACCAGATTATGCAGGCTGTGCCGGTCTTTGGAATGCAATGGGATGCCGGACAGATCCAGCATATGCAGCATATTGGTATAACACAATTCATATTGCAATGTAAATCCGATGATATCAAACTGTGCGATATCATCCAAACTTTCCAGCGCGTATACCCCCATGCCCTCTCGGCGCAGGTTTTGTTCCATATCTACCCATGGTGCAAAAACCCGCTCACACCAAACGCCGTCCATATCGTTGAGCAGCGCATATAATATTTTCATCCCCAAATGAGACATGCCAATCTCATAAGTATCCGGAAAGCAAAACGCAAACCGCACGTCGACCGCATCTTTATTTTTAACAACGCTGTTCAGCTCGCCGCCGGTATACCGTCCCGGCTTCTGAACGCCCCTTAAAAGCTTATGAAGCTGTAATTCCGTCATCTTTGTTTATCCCTCGCATATTCTGCTATTTGACACAACAGCCGAAACACACGGCAAACCGGGGGTTTGGCTTTTTATATTTTACAGGATTTCGGCGCATTTTTCAACTTCTTAAATTGATCAACAGCAAAATCAACAAATAAACAGAGGTAATCAGCAAACTTGGATTGATCGCTTTCATGCAAAATGCCCAGATACTCAGTGTTAAAATAAAAAGCACAACCAACGCCGAAATAATTTTGCAGGCGAGATCTGCAGCCTTGGCGTTTGCCATGTTACAAAGCAGAATATATAAAATATCATAACCGTCCAGGCCAAATACCGGCAGAAAATTAAAAACGCCCAGCAGGATATTACAGGCGCAAAACAGCAGCCAGAGTTGATTCAACGTCTGGCTGTATACAAAATAGCTTCCTGTTGCGACCAGCAAATTGGCGCCGCAGCCGGCAAATGCAATCAAAAGCCGTTTTCCGCTTCCCAGCGTATTCATATTGCGTTTGATCTGGATACCGGCGGGCTGTAAAACAATTTCATCCGGCAGCAGATGAAACAGCAGCATCACGATCAGATGGCCAAGTTCATGTAAAACAACCGCCGCGACGCCGAACAGCATCACACCGCTTTGATCAAAAAACAAAATCAGCGACAGCAGCGCCGGAAATAATACAGAAATATATATCTTACATCCAAACACGGTAATCTGCACGTTTGATTCCTCAAAAATCTGCGAACCAACGTGGATTCAGACGAATATCGTTGACACGGACTTCAAAGTGCAGATGCGGGCCGGTAGACAGACCTGTGCTGCCTACCAATGCGATCACATCACCCTTATGCACCGTATCTCCGGCCGATTTTGTAAGGCTGTTGCAGTGTGCATACATCGTCTCCACACCATCCGAATGGGTAACAATGATATAATTCCCGTAATCCGGATCATCCTCCACCGTTTTTTTCACCGTTCCATCCAGTGCGCACAGAATTTCCTCATCGTAATCCGCGCCGATATCCAGCCCGGTATGCATAGAAGTTTTTCCGGAAAGCGGATGTATACGATATCCAAATTCACTGGTAATACGGCCATTGACTGGAATTTGCATTTCATTCACCGAAGATACCCGCTGTTCCACATCGCTGGACAAATCGGTATAATTTTCAGCAAACGGAATGGACGGATCGTCTGTTTCTCCGCCTACGCCGTATGCTGTCGCCTGCGCCGCAATGATATTCCTGGTTTGCGCGGCGCCCAGCACCTGCTGTTTATTAATGGGCGTATCAAACGCCTCTTCAAAAACCGCTTTAGAATAATCGTAAAGATCTCCGCCGATCCATTGAATCACCACAAACACCAGAACAGCTAATAAGGATAATACGGTCTGTGCGATCAAAAGCTCCAGCCGTTTATCCTGTTGTCTCTTTCTTTGAGGCGCCTGCTCCTGTTCCGGCTGGGCGCCGTTTTGTTCTGATTCTTCCTGCTGAAAATCCAGATATGGTTCGTCCGTCATATTCAACACACCCTCTCTTTGTTTGATATATATGCCAGAACAAAAGAAAGAATGCAAAAAGCCGCTGCAAACATCAAAGTTTGCAGCAGTTTTTTTTGCGAATGTTATTTTATAAGGTCCACACGCGGATAACGCCTTCAATATCACGAATGCCTGCAACCAGTGCATCCACCGGCGTATCTTTCGGGATATCAATCACCGTATACGCATAATCCTTTTTAGATTTGTTGACCATATTATCAATATTAACATTGCATTTAGATACCTGCGCGGACGCCTGCGCAAGAATATTCGGAATATTTTGATGGATAAAACAAATACGTTTGCCCGCATATGCCTCCAGTTCCACGGCCGGCATATTGACCGAATTGCGGATCGAACCGTTTTCTAAAAATTCCATCAGTTCCTGCGCCGCCATCCGGGCACAGTTATCCTCAGACTCCGGCGTGGACGCGCCCAGGTGTGGAATCGCAATCACACCATCGACGCCAATTAAGTCGTCAGACGGAAAATCGGTTACATACGCCGTGATTTTTCCAGCCTCCAACGCCTTGATCACGTCAGCGGAAGCAACCAGTTCCCCTCTGGCAAAGTTCATGATCCGCACGCCGTCTTTCATCGTGGCGATCGACTCTTCACAGATCATCTCTCTTGTTTCGTTATTCAGCGGCACATGCACCGTAATATAATCGCAGTTTGCATATATATCCTTCAGCGTTTTGGCATGCTTGACGCTTCTGGACAGATTCCACGCGGCGTCTACCGACAGATAGGGATCATAGCCGTAAACCTGCATACCCAGCGATTCGGCCAGGTTTGCGACCAGAATGCCAATCGCGCCCAGTCCGATTACGCCCAATGTTTTACCTGCAATCTCCGGGCCGGCAAAGGCGCTTTTGCCCTTCTCAACCATTTTACCGACTTCAGCGCCGTTTCCTTTCAGCGTCTTGGCCCATTCGATTGCATTCACAATTTTCCGCGAACTGAGCAACAATCCTGCAAACACCAGTTCTTTTACGGCGTTGGCATTGGCGCCGGGCGTGTTAAAAACCACGATTCCCTGTTGTGAGCAACGATCCAGAGGGATGTTGTTCACGCCCGCCCCGGCTCTGGCAATCGCCTTCAAGCTGGGTGGAAACTCCATTTCATGCATAGCGGCGGATCGCACCATGATCGCATCCGGATTTTCCACGGCGTCTCCATAGGTGTACAGCTTTTTATCAAAACAATCCAGTCCTGCCGGAGAAATTTTATTTAATGTCTGAATATGAAACATAACGGTTCCTCCTTTAATGCGCGGCTTCAAACTGCCGCATAAACTCCACAAGCTTTTCTACGCCTTCAATTGGCATCGCGTTGTAAATAGACGCACGCATGCCGCCTACGGTGCGGTGTCCTTTGATATTGACAAAACCGGCCTCTGTCGCCTGTTTAACAAATTCCGCATCCAGCGCTTCGTCTCCGGTGACAAACGGAACGTTCATTAGCGAACGATCCTCTTTAACAACCGTGCCCTTAAACAATTTACTCTGATCCAGAAAATCATATAAAACCGCGGCCTTTTTCTCGTTATGTTCCTTCATGGCCTGCAAACCGCCGTTCTCTTTGACCCATTCCATCACCAGTTTCGCAATATAAATAGCATAGCACGGCGGCGTATTAAACATAGATCCATTGTCACTGTGGGTCTGATAATTAAACATGGTTGGCGTAAAATCCATTGCGTGCCCAATCAGATCTTCCCGGATAATCACCAGTGTCAGTCCGGCAGGCCCCAGATTTTTCTGCGCGCCTGCATACAGCAACGCAAATCGGGACACATCAATCGGTTCAGACATAATACAGGAAGAAATATCTGCTACCAGCGGTACATTGCCGGTATCCGGCAATGTATGATATTTGGTACCGTAAATGGTATTATTCATACAGATATGAAAATAGTCCGCATCCTTGGAAAAAGTGGCAGGATCCAGTTTCGGAATATAAGAAAAAGTTTTATCTTTAGAAGAAGCAACCACATGTGCCTCACCATATCTGGCGGCCTCTTTATATGCTTTGGTCGCCCACTGCCCGGTTAAGACAAAATCTGCTTTTTTATGTTTGGACATCAGATTTAATGGCACCATTGCAAACTGCGATGAAGCGCCGCCCTGCAAAAACAGTACTTTATAATTATCAGGCACGCCCATCAGTTCACGAACCAGCGCTTCAGCGCCCTGAATAATGCTTTCAAACACTTTGGAACGGTGAGACATCTCCATCACCGACTGACCGGAGCCCTGATAATCCAGCATTTCATCTGCCGCTCTTTTCAAAACTTCCTCCGGCAGCATGCTCGGACCGGCTGAAAAATTATATACTCTTGACATCCTATAAACCTCCAGTAAATATTCTGTCGTATTTTGCCTTACAGCAATGTTATTATTATACGCGTTTATCAATCGTTTGTCAACGAGATTGATAATATATTGTCAATCTATTTTTTGTTTTAATTTCTCATGATAAAGTATATTGTTAAATAATTGGCAATTTATTTTATCGTGAGTTACAAAATACCGGCCACAGGTGCATAAACCCATAGCCGGTAAATAAACATCATGCTGAATACTGTTACACAATTAGATTCGGATCATCTTCCGCACTGGCACATTCAGCTCCGGGTGGGGACGAGCCAGCGGTATCCGCTGTATCCGCCAGATTATGTTGACCGGTTCCCACAATTTTGTCGGAAGATGTTTCTCCCGATCTATCAAACGCTTCATCTACCAGTTTGGAAAGCTCTGCTTCGCTCATCGGTGCAGAAAACTCAGGATCTTCCATGGACGGAGCAATCATATTGCCATCTGCGTCAATGCGCAGCATTTTCTTTCTGCGAATTTCATAACCTTTAAAGAAGAAATACAATACTGCCAGCAACAGCGCGCCGCCTATCGTACAGGCAACGCCGGCGATAAATCCGTCGGGCACATAAGAAAACTCGATTTTATGTGTGCCCTGTGACAGATTCAACGATACAAATGCATCTCCAATCGGAATAATATCCACTTTTTGACCGTCAACTTTAGCGCTCCAACCCTTTTCATATGGAATAGAGGTCATCAAAACGCCGTCGGAAGCAGCGGTAATTGTCCCCTCTATTTTCGTATCGGAAAAATCCGTCACCTGTAACATTTCGTCTGACAGCTGTGCATAAGCGTTGTCCCACTGCGTTTGATCCAGTGCGCGGACATCGCAGGTTACCGCGCTTGCTTTTCCTTCTTCAAAATTGATATTGACCGTTACTGTCTCGCCCGCCTGAAACGCGCCCAGACTGACAACCGAACCGCGTCCGGCATGGAAATTCACCGTTGCACCGTCTGAACGTGTCGCAGAAATCGAACTTGCGCCCGTGGTTTTCACATAAGCATACAGAGACTGTTCCTGGTCAGAGGTAAAGGTCAGCCGCAGAGTAGAAGTTCCAGTCATATTTTCCGGAGAGCAGGGAATATATCCGTTAGAATAGGTGCCGACAGACACGTTGGACCCGCGGACTTCGGGGGCGCCGATAGATTTAAACAGACTGTAACTGGTTCCTGTAGCAGACTTTACATAATTGCTTTGAACTGTAAACGGATTATTGGCATTATAATCCCAGGAACGTATATTGTTATCAACCATATAGGCGATGGATAAACCATATTTGTTCTGATAGGCGTTGCTGGCTCCCTCGGTAAAAAGTTTGGTTAAAGAACCGTCGCTGACCGTTTGCGCCTTTCCGACGATATATTTCACATTTAACATTGAGTTGACGATCGGCGTCGACAGATAGTATAGAAAAGAATTAGAGCCCGGGTCAGCTGCCAAACCGATATTTTTCATCATCTGGCTGACATGGCAGTTGATCTCAGAGGAAAATTGCGATATGCCGCGGTAACCATAGAATGGCGCGGGATTCGAGGTAAACGGTTCTGTTAGCTCCATTCTGAAAAACTGATCGTCTTTCTCTTCCAAACGGTCCGCAATCGTGCAGATATCGTCATAATCCTGAAAATAATAACTTCTGCCGGAAGATCCCACTGCTTTCACACTGTCTATCGTGTATAGCGTCATTTCTCCAAATACGATTAAGAACAGTAAAATACCAATAACGCTCTCTGTAAATTTGCCACTTTTGTATATGGCCAGAGCAATTGCGTATAGTGCTAAAAACAGCAGACTGATATAAATCACTTTATAATCAAACGTCTCGCTGTAAAGTTTTTCTGCCACCAGAATATATAAAAATCCCCCGGCGGTCACACCCCCGATCTGCGCAGGCGTGATATCTTTCAGATGTAAAAAAGCCTGATATGCCATCGTAATTAGAATAAACGAAAAGCAGAACGAATATCTGTAAGGCAGCTCATTGGGGAAATGCATACCATGCCAGATAAAATCCAGCTGTCGCCAGTTAAAGCTCAAAACCAAAAAACAGAGAATCGCACAATTCAGAATCTTTTGCCTAGCCGGAATTTTTTTACACAGCAGGAACAATACGGCAAGCATCGCAGAAATCAAGCCGCAGTAAATATTCGGCAGTCCGCCCCGAACCGTCAGTTCCACCTGCGGCAATAGGTTACTGAACACATCCAGAAGCGGATTGTAAAACTCAATATTCGTCGGCATTTCAGAACCTATATAATAAGTGTTCTGCATGCTCAAATAAGTTGGGATCAGAATGATCGCGGCCATCATGATCCCCAGCGCAGAAAACAACACCGCTTTCAGCGTTACAATCGCACAACCCTTAACGCCGCGGGCTTTCAGCCGGGAGAAATATAAAACCGGATAATAAATTAAAATAAAGATGCAGACCATAACGCCGATATAATAATTGGTAATCAGAATCATGGCCAGCGAAATGGTATACATTCTGAACTTACCTTCGTCAATCAGCTTGTTCAAGCCCAACAGACATAATGGCAGCAGCGCCAGAACATCCAGCCACATCAAACACCAATAATATCCCATCGCATAGGCGCATAAAGCGTATAATACCGAGAACGCGACCGTGCCGATATCACACTTCTTGAACACACCCCGCAGATAAATACACATAAAGGCGCCGGCAAATGCGATTTTCAGCGCGACAATGACCGCCATTGCTTCAGTGAGATATTCCGTCGGACAAAAAATGGTCAACAGATACAGTGGGCTGGCGGCATAATAGGAAATCAGCGCGATAAAATTGGTGCCCAGACCGCCGTTCCAGGTATACAGCATACTGCCGCCGCTCTGCAGCTTGGTATGCATCTCGTTCATAAACGGAAAATATTGATGCCACATATCGATAACCATGATCTGGTTATCTCCAAAAGGATAAAACTCGGCGTTGGCAAACGCATACAGCATCAACACCAGTGGAATCGCAAACGCCAAAAATACATAACGGTTTCGGTAAAAGAAATTTTCCTTTTTTAATGGCGTAGCCGGCGTTTTATGTTTTTTTGAAAACGTACTTTTGAACCCTTCCAGAAAGGATTCCCTGATTGTTGTGATGACGGTCATCGTTGCACTCCTTCGTCTTGAACTTTTGGTTTTCTAAAAACCATAATCTTGCTTAAAATATAATTCATAATTACAACAATAATCTGTACGATGATTTTAGACAGCAGCGCATTGATCCCGCACAGCGTCACCGTGACAAACATCCACAGCATGTCCACCCCAAACGACAGCAGGCGCGCGGCTGTAAATAAAATAAGCTCCCGAAACACCGTTTTAGCCGTTGTATCTTTGCTTTGAAAAACAAACAGTTTATTGGTAATAAACGCAAACAGCACCGCCAAAATAAAGGATACCACATTGGCAATCAAATATCCCATATCCTTCTGTTTTCCGGCAATCACAACAAACATTTTATTGGAAAGAAGCAGATCAAACAACCAGAACGATAAAACACTGACCACCGTGGTCAAAACGCCGAAAAAGATATAAGTCACCATCTCATAATTGAATAACTTTTTCCCAATGGCGCTGGATGCAATTTTTTTTGAAACCGGCAATTCGAGCAACCATCTGACCGGTGCAAGGTTTAATATACCGTTCCAGATACGTTTTTCAGAAACGTCGGATTTATTTGTCATTTTGCAGATCCTCGATATTGGTATCCCGTGTAATGAAAATTGGCCGGCGTTTGGTTTCCATATACATGCGGGCCAGATACTCGCCAATAATCCCCAAAGCCATAATAATAATACCGCCGATGAATAACATAATGATGATCGTAGACGGATATCCGCTGACTGTAGAACCAAAAATCAGCGTCTTAATCAATTCGGCAATCAAATAAATAAACGCGCTCAGCGAAACAACCGTACCAAAAATCGTGGCCAGACGCAACGGGAATGTGGTGAACGCCGTAATCCCGTCAATCGCATAGCGCAGCAGCGACCAGAACGACCATCGCGATTCGCCGGCAATACGTTCAATATTTTTAAATTCGATCCATTTGGTTTTAAAACCCACCCAGCAGAAAATACCTTTGGAAAACCGTTGTACCTCCTGCAGGCTCAAAACCGCGTTGACCATCTGGCGGGTCATCATTCGAAAATCCACCGCGCCGTCAACGATTTCAACCTCGCTCATTTTATTGATTAATTTGTAAAACAGCCGGGCAAACGCACTGCGCAGTTTCGGCTCGCCTTCCCGGCTGACCCGCCGCGCCGAACAGGAATCATAGCCTTCTTCATCAATCGCCTTGAGCATCGGTTCAATCAGTTCCGGCGGGTGTTGCAGGTCGGCGTCGATAATCGCCACCCGATCGCCGGTCGAAGCTTTCAATCCGGCATACATCGCAGCTTCTTTTTTAAAATTTCTGGAAAACGAAATATATTTTACACATCTATGTGCCGTGGCAAGCGCTTTAATTTTTTGCAGTGTATCGTCCGTACTGCCGTCGTCTACAAAAATAAACGTAAAAGAATATCCGTCGATCTGTGAAACGACCTGCGCCGTTTTCTCATAAAAAAGATCAATCATCGCACTTTCGTTGTAACAAGGGACGATTAAATCTACCGTTTTCATGATCTTACCCCTTCAGCCTCTGGAAACATTTTGATATTTTAACATATGTAAAACACAGTGTCAAGCACAGAAAAACCCGTCCAGTCCAAGACAGGACGGTTTGTTCTGATTTTATTTTGTTCCGAAAATGCGATCGCCCGCATCGCCCAACCCGGGAACGATATAACCGTGTTCGTTCAGCTTTTCATCTACATGACCGCAGTAAATTTCCACATCCGGATGCGCGGTCTGCAAAGCACGAATGCCTTCAGGCGCTGCAATAATACACATAAACTTGATTTTTTCACCGCCGCGCTGTTTAATGAAATTGACCGCGGCCACAGCAGAACCGCCGGTTGCCAGCATCGGATCTACCACAATAATTTGTCTGGTATTAATATTTTTTGGCAGTTTGCAATAATATTCATGAGGCTCCAGTGTCTGTTCATCCCGATACAAACCAATATGCCCCACCGTAGCGGCCGGAACCAGATTCAAAACGCCGTTCACCATACCCAGTCCGGCGCGGAGAATCGGAACAACCGCCAGCTTTCTCCCTGCCAGCATTCTGGTTTTGGTTGCAGTAATCGGCGTCTGGATTTCGACCTCTTCTAACGGCAAATCACGCATGGATTCATAGCACATCAGCATTGTGATCTCTTCTACCAGTTCGCGAAACTCCTTATTGCCGGTTTCAACTTTACGTAAAATCGAAATCTTATGCTGAATCAGCGGATGATCAAAAACAGTTACCTCTTTCATCAATGAAACTCCTTACTTTTTATACACCCGGCACGGCAGGTTCTATCAACCGCCCCCTGCAGGATTGTTCCTTTTTGTCAGATCATCTGATCAGATGCGGCCTGCTGCAAAAAACAACCTCGTGCCATTTTTTATTATTATACTAAAATTTTGCCTTTTTTGCAATTTAGAATATTAGACAAAATAATTTGATATTTTTATATATGTTGTGTGCCGAATAAATGCCATAAACTTTCAGACAAAATAAAGCCCCGCGCACACTTAAGATTCCATGCGCGGGACTACATCGCCATATTTTACAGAATAATACAGATCAATCCGCTGCAACCTTCGTTGATCAGCCGTTCCAGTGTTTCACCCAACCGTTGCCGGGCTTCATGGGGCATGCGTGCCAACTTGGCGTGCAGCCCTTCGTTGACCAACTCATGCAGCGATTTTCCAAAGATGTTGGAATCCCAGATTTTCAGCGGATCCTCTTCAAACTCGCTCATCAGTGACATGACCAAATCTTCAGACTGCTTTTCACTTCCAACGATCGGACTGACTTCAGTGGTAATATTGGCTTTCATCAGATGAATCGACGGCGCAGATGCCTTCAGCCGAACGCCATATCGGCCGCCCTGTTTCATAATTTCCGGTTCTTCCAGCGTCAAATCCTCCAGTGACGGCATCACGATCCCATAGCCGGTGGCCTCTACCTCATCCAGTGCGTCTTTAACCCGGTCATATTCACTCTTGGCTTTTGCCAATTCTGCAATACT